>JBLMVY010000367.1:0-2925 GCA_050256935.1 Candidatus Levyibacteriota bacterium
TCGTCGTAGGTCAGCCACAGCGCGCGCACGATCCCCGCATCGAGCGCTCGCGCGGGCTCGTGCTCGCGCGCGGTGGCGGCAAACGTGAAGCGGACGAAGGTGGCGCCGCTTTCGGTGGAGCGCCACTGGTAGACGCCGACCAGCGCCGTGGGGTCGACGCGCCATGCCGATTCCTCGAGCGTCTCGCGCGCCGCGGCGGCGACGATCGATTCGCCGGCTTCGACATGCCCGGCGGGCTGGTTGAGCCGCAGGCCGGAACGGGTCTCCTCCTCGACGACCAGGAAACGCCCGTCGCGCTCGACGACGGTGGCGACGGTGACGGAGGGTCGGTGGGCGGTACGGCTCATGGCGCGCGAGGACGACAAAGACGCAATGATAAGGGACCCCGTTGCAGGGTCCGGGCGGATCGGCGCGCGAGCGACCCGCGGGTCAAGATCCCGCTGCCGGCGCATGGCTCCGGCAGCGGGAGGATCGCTGGAGCTTACTTCGCCGGCGCTTCGGCGGGCTTCTCGGCGGGGGCCTTCTTCGCCGTTTCCTTCTTGGCCGCCTTGTGCTTGGCGGTCTTCTTCTGCTCGTGCTTGGCGGTCTTCTTCTTCTCGTGCTTGGCGGTCTTCTCGGCCTTCTTGGTCGGCTCGGCCTTCATCGGTTCGGCCGGCTTGGCAGGCGCCATGGCGGGAGCCGTGGCGGGCGCCGGGGCCGGAGCGGCCGCAGGCGCGGGTGCCGCGCCCTGGGCCCACGCAGTGGCGGCAAAAGCGCCGGCAACCAGGGCGATCAGCAGTTTGTTCATGTGCACAGTCCTTTTCGACAGTCGAAAGTTTGGAATTGACGCCTCGTTGCAGCGTCGATGCCAATAACGCGGCCAAAGGCAGCCCGGTTGACAGACCAGCTGCGCATGCAGCGTCGGAGGTGGAGGCAAAAAATACCGACAATCAAAGCATTGCCGGCCCGACGATCGTCGCCTCGCCACGACAGCCCCGTCCCGTTTTTGCAGGATTGCCGCAGCGCACACGAGAACGTGGTCCCGGCGCCGGAAATGGGGATTTGTGCTGTGAAGCACGGGAAACGGCGAGAGTCGCCGACAATCGGCAGCCGGCACCGCCGGGCGCTCGGCGCGACCCGCAGGGGTTCGAGGGCGATCGCCCGGATCAGAGGCGCAGGTCGCGCTGCAGCCAGTCGCGCAGCAGCGCGACGGTCACCACCCGCCGCGTCGCCAGCGAATGGCGGTCGAGGGCCGCGAGCGTCGCCACCAGCGAACGCATGTCCCGGCGTCCATGGGCGAGCAGATAGCCGATCACGTCGTCGCCGAGCCGGAATCCGCGTTCCCGCGCGTAGGTCGCGAGCGCCTGCGGCTTGTCCGCGTCCGACAGCGGCAGGACCTCGAACACCAGTCCCAGCGCAAGACGGGTGCGCAGGTCGTCGCGCAAGGCCATGCGTGCGGGGGGCAGGTGGGCTCCCGCGACCCATTGGCCTCCATGGGCGGCGAGTGCGTTGCACAGGGTGAACATGCGCGCCTGGTCGTCCGCGCTCGCGCCGTCCACGTCGTCGATCGCGACCAGCGCACCGGCCGGCAGCCGATCGGGCTCCGTCGGCACGTCGGCAGGCGTCGCGCAGAAGAACGCGGGCCGATGCGGGCCCGCGGCGGCGACGATGCCGTGCAGGAGGTGCGTCTTGCCCACCCCCTCGGCGCCCCACAGCAGGATGCCGGTTTCCGGCAATGACCGGTCGGCGAGCCGCCCGAGCGCGGCCACGGCTTCGCGATTGGGTCCCGCGACGAAATTGCGAAACGTGGGCGGCTCGACCCGCGCGAGGTCCAGAACCAGCTGTTCGGCCATCCGGTCCTGCGGAAATTCACTCGTCGCGGTAGACCGGCGACGCCGCGTAGGCCTCGCGCAGGTGCCGCAGGCCCACCAGCAGCATCGCCGACACCGGCAGCGCCATCAACACGCCGACGAACCCGAACAGCTGACCGAAGGCCAGCAGCGCGAAGATGACCGCCAGCGGATGCAGGCCGATGCGGTCGCCGACGAGGAACGGGACCAGCACGTAACTTTCGAGCAGCTGGCCGATGCCGTAGACGGCGAGAACGGCGGCAAAGCCCGGCCAGCCGTGCCATTCGAGCAGCGCCGCGATGACGCCCAGCAGGAAGCCGAGTCCGAACCCGACATAGGGGATGAACACCAGCACCCCGGTGAGGATGCCGATCGCGAGTCCGCGCTGGAGTCCGGCAATGGAGAGCGCGACGGCGTAATAGACGGCGAGGGCCACCATCACCAGCAGCTGGCCGTGCAGGAACTCGGCCAGCACGCCGTCGACCTGCTGGGTCACCGTGCGAACCTTGGCCCGCCAGCGCCGCGGAAGGAGCTCGTCGATGCGCGTGATGATCATGTTCCAGTCGCGCAGCAGATAGAACATGACGACGGGGATCAGCGCCAGGTTGACCAGCACCGAGACGACGATCAGCCCGCCGGTCTTGACGCCCGAGAGCAGCGTCATCGACAGGTTCTTCGCCTCCTGCGCGTTCTCCGAGATGAATGCGCGCAGCGAATCGAAGTCCAGCGACAGCGTGATGCCGAAGCGCTGCGACAGCCAGGGTGCGACGCGGTCGGTGAACTGCGCGAACAGGTCCGGCAGGCGCGCCATCGCCGAGGCGATCTCGGACTGCACCAGGGGCACCAGCACGAGGAACAGTGCCGCGAGCAGCACGCCGACGAACAGGATCACGACCAGGGTCGCCACCGCGCGCGGCACGCCCTTCGCCTCCGCCCGGTCGACCGCCGGCGTGCCGAGGTAGGCGAGGATGGCCCCGATCAGGAAGGGGGTCAGCACCGGACCCAGCCAGTGCAGCGCCGCGAGGAGGACCAGCGCCGCGCCGACGATCCACAAATACTGGCGGGCGGCGAGCGGACGCGGCACGTGCGCAGGGGC
>JBLMVY010000368.1:0-4552 GCA_050256935.1 Candidatus Levyibacteriota bacterium
CGGAGGCGCCGGTGGCAGCCTTGGCGCCGGCCGCGGCCTTGCCCCGCGTGACCCGCTTCGCCCCGGACGGCGCTGCGGTCGCTGCTCCCACTGCCGCGGTCCCCGCCTTGACGCGCGAGCCCGCTGCGGTCTTGCGCGCGGCGGCGGTCTTGGTGGCAGCCGCCTTGCGTGCGGTGGTGGTCGTGGTGGCGACGGTCTTGGTGGCGGTGGGCGCCTTGCGCGGCGCGCGCGTTTTCACGGTACCCCGCTTCGCGGCAGGGGTCTCGCGTCCCGCCTTGGCGTCGATCAGTGCCACCGCTTCGTCGAGCGTCAGGGTGTCGACGGCGTCCCTGTCGGGCAGGGTCGCATTGGTCGCGCCGTGCTTGACGTAGGGCCCGTAGCGTCCTGCGTGCAATTCCACGGGCTGGCCATCGCGCGGATGGGCGCCGAGCGTGCGCAGCGCCGCCGCGCGCGCGGGCCGCGCGCCCTTGCGGCCGGGCTCGCGGGCCTCGAACTCGAAGCCGACCTTGCCGTCGGCCTGCTTGACCAGGAAGGCGGAGAACGGGCGGCGCGTGCGCGCCGACACGAACTGCAGCAGGTCGGTCTTGCCCGTCTCGAGCAGCTTGGACATCTGCGCGCGCTCGATCGGGCGCTGGAGGATGGTGCGCCCCGAACGGAAATCGCAGGTCTTCTGTTCGCCGACGGCAAGCTCGCAGACGTAGGCGTTGGGCGTTTCGAAGACGCGATGGCCGCACTTGGGGCAGGGCCCGAGCGGCGTCTGCTCCGAGAAATCCGGTGCGCCTTCCTCGTCCTCGTCCAGGCGCGGCCCGAAATCGAATTCCACCTCGTTGGCGTCGGTGAGCCTGAGCTTGGCCGAGAAAGGACGGCCCAGCCGGCTGCGGAAGCCGTCGAGCGGGCCCAGCTCGCGGGTCGACAGCAGGGCGTCGGCCTCGTCGGGGGCGATCTGGCGGCCGCCCATGATCTTCCAGAAGCCGAAGTCGCAGTCGACGCACTGGAATTTCTTGTAGCGCTCGTGGACTTCACCGCCGCATTTCGGACAGCGCGAGGTGAGCGTCGCGAAATCGCCGGGGATGGTGTCGCTCTCGTAGTTCTTGGCCTGCGCGACGATGTGCTCGGTCATCTCCACGATCTCGCGCATGAACTCGCTGCGCGGCAGCTTTCCGTGCTCCATCTGCGCCAGCTTGAACTCCCACTCGGCGGTGAGCTCCGGCGAGAACAGCTCGGGAATGCCCAGGCCGTGCAGCAGCGTCATCAGGGAGAACGCCTTGGGCGTGGGAATGAGCTCCTTGCCTTCGCGCAGGATGTAGCGCTCGGCGATCAGGCCTTCGATGATCTGCGCGCGGGTCGCCGGCGTGCCGAGCCCCTTTTCGCGCATCGCCTCGCGCAGCTCGTCGTCCTCGATCGACTTGCCGGCACCCTCCATCGCGGACAGCAGCGTCGCTTCGTTGTAGCGGGGCGGCGGGCGGGTCGTCAGTGCGGCGACATCGACCTTCTCGGTGGCCACGGTCTCGATGCCCTCGTAGCGCCGGGTGGCGCTGGTCCGCTCGGGCACGGAGGTGTCGACGAGTTCGCGGACCTTGACCGGCGTCAGCATCGGCTCGTCGCCTGCGGCTTCCTTGCCATAGACGGCGAGCCAGCCGGGCTGGACGAGCACCTTGCCCTCGGACTTGAACGGCTCCTTGCCGACGCGGGTGATGCGCGTGCTGACCTGGAATTCCGCGGCGGGGTGGAACACGGCGAGGAAGCGCCGGACGACGAGGTCGTAGAGCCTGGCCTCGACTTCGTTGAGCTGCCTCGGCCGAACCAAGGTCGGGATGATCGCGAAGTGGTCGGAGATCTTCGAGTTGTCGAAGATGCGCTTGTTCGGCCGCACCCACTTGTTCTTCAGGATGCTGCGCGCGAAGCCGCCGTAGGCGTTGGTCTCGGCGAGCTCCTCGAGCGTCGCGTTGACGGTGCCGAGGTAATCCTCGGGCAGGGCACGGGAATCGGTGCGCGGATAGGTGAGCGCCTTGTGCTTTTCGTACAGCGCCTGCGCGAGCGACAGCGTCGTCCGCGCCGAGAAGCCGAAGCGCCCGTTCGCCTCGCGCTGCAGGCTGGTGAGGTCGTAGAGCAGAGGAGCGATCTGCGTCGAGGGTTTCGACTCCTCGCTGACCTGCCCGGGCTTGCCGACGCAGGCCGCGGCGATGTCGCGCGCGGTCGCTTCGTCCCAGAGGCGCTCGGGACGGCGGTCCGGGTCGTCGGCAGCGGCGCCCTGGCCGTCCGCGCCATCGCGCTTCCTGAAATTCTCGTCGAACCAGCGACCCGTGTACTCGCCCGCTTCCGCGCGGAACGTCGCCACGAGCTCCCAGTAGTTGCGCGGAACGAAGCCGCGGATCTTCTGCTCGCGATCGACCAGGATGGCGAGCGTCGGCGTCTGCACGCGGCCGACCGTCGTCAGCTGGAATCCGCCCGACCTGGAATTGAACGCGGTCATCGCCCGCGTGCCGTTGATGCCGACCAGCCAGTCCGATTCCGAGCGGCACACCGCGGCGTCGGCCAGGGGACGCATCGCCTGATCGCTGCGCAAGCGGTCGAAGCCCTCGCGGATCGAGGCCGGGGTCATCGACTGCAGCCACAGCCGGTCGATCGGCTTGGTCGTCTTCGCGTACTGGGCGATGTAGCGGAAGATGAGCTCGCCTTCGCGCCCCGCGTCGCAGGCGTTGATCAGGCGGTCGACGTCCTTGCGCTTGATGAGCTTCAGCAGGGTCTTCAGGCGCGCCTCGTTCTTTTCGATCGGCTTGAGCTCGAAGCGCGACGGAACGGCCGGGAGGTGGGCGAACGTCCACTTGCCCCGCTTCACCTCCTCGTCCTCGGGCATGCCGATCTCGAGCAGGTGCCCGACGGCCGACGAGAGCACGTAGGCGTCGCTCTCGAAGTAGTCGGCGTGCTTGGTGAAGCCGCCCAGGACCCGCGCGATGTCGGCGGCGACGGAGGGCTTCTCGGCGATGATCAGGTGCTTCGACAAGGGATTCCGGTCTCGGGGGCGGCTGCGTTGCGCCGGCGGCGGTTGCCGTGCCGGGGTCCAACCGAACATGCGGCCCTGGCGCCCGTTTGCCAAGCGCGTCGCGGGGTTCGGGGATTCGGGGCCGCCGATACTACCGAAGGTCGCGATGCGCGGGCAACCGTCATTTGGACGAAGCGGCGCCGATCCGGCCGGTGATCGTTCCCGTTGCTGGTCCGGTTGCCGTGTCGCCGATCAGTAAGTGCTCGCTTCAGGCCTCAGCGCCGCCGCTGCCACAGCCCGCCGGGCATGGCATCGACACGCTCCTCGAGCTGGAGTTGCACGAGCTGCGCGCCGACCTCGGACGCCGCAAGACCGCTGCGGGCCACCAGCTCGTCGACCGCGACCGGGTCGTATCCCATGGCGGCGAGCAGCGGCGGGACCCCGGCCTCTCCGCCCCCCTCGCTCCTGCCCGCGCTCCCGCCCGCGCCCGGGCCCGGGCCGCCCCTGGCCGCAGCCGCCGAGCCTGCGGCGGGCACCTGCGACCATCCGAGCTCGACCAGGACGTCCTGCGCGGTCTCGACCAGCTTCGCGCCCTCGCGGATCAGCTTGTGGCAACCCCGGGCAAAGGGCGAATGGATCGAGCCCGGAATCGCAAAGACCTCGCGGCCCTGCTCGCCCGCGAGCCGCGCGGTGATCAGGGATCCCGAAGACAGCGTCGCTTCGACGACCAGCACGCCGCGCGCGAGGCCGCTGATCAGCCGGTTGCGGCGGGGGAAATTCTCCTTGCGCGCCGGCGTGCCGGGGAAATACTCAGACAGCAATGCGCCCCTGGCGGCGATCTGTGCGGCGAGAGCGCGGTTCTTCGCTGGATAGACGCGATCAGGGCCGGTGCCGACGACGGCGATCGTGGACCCGGAGACGGGCGCGCCGGCGCGCGCGGCGTCGCGCTCGCCGGTGTGCTGGCTCGTGCGCTGGCCGGTGCGCTCGAGCGCGCCGGCATGGGCGGCCGCGTCGATGCCCTCGGCCAGTCCCGACACGATGGTGAGCCCGGCCGTGCAGAGGGCCGCGGCGAATTCCCGCGCCGTGGCGATGCCCTGGGGCGTCGCGTTGCGGCTGCCGACGATCGCCATCGCCGGGGCGTTCAGCAGATCACGCCGGCCGACGTGGAACAGCACGGGCGGCGCGTCGCCCACCTCGAGCAGGGCGCGCGGATAGTCGGGATCGTCCCACGCGATCAGCGAATGCGCGGGATCCTCGAGCCAGCGCGCAACGGACTCCAGGTCGGCGCCAGGCGCCGGCGCGAGCACGCGGTCGACGATCGCCGGGGCGACGATGCGCGACAGCTGGGCGCGGGAGGCGGAGAGCACTGCCTCCGGTCCGCCGAAGCTGCGAAGCAATTCGACGACCGCCCGCTGGGGAAGCATCCTCGCGGCGAGCTCGGCCCACGCCAGCGCGTGCGGATCGATGGGCACCGGGTCCTCTACGCCCTCGCAGGCGACCCGTGGCCGCGTGCCGGCCGGCGGGCGGCCGCCGGCGCGACGCTCGCCTCAGGGGGTGCGGACGTAGTCG
>JBLMVY010000369.1:0-3957 GCA_050256935.1 Candidatus Levyibacteriota bacterium
GCCGTCAGCGTCGTCGGCTGGACCGCGTATTCGCTGGTCGACGCGACCCCGGCCGGGATCGCTCGGGTGCGCGATGCCGGCACGATGCGTGCGGCGGAAGTGCGCCCGGCGACCGTGCCCACCGATCTCCTGTTCGCGCACCAGGAATACGCGCCGTCGAGCATGGTCCAGGGCGTCGGATCCTACCTGCGCGACGTCGCCGTGACGCGCGACGTCGCCGTGACGCGCGAAGTCAAGCCCTGAGCGATCCGCCGATGCAGCACGTGTTCCGCCCGTCCTTCCGCGTCCCCCGCCGGCTCGCGTCGGCTGCATTCGTCCTCGCCTTCGCCGCGTCGACCGCCCGCGCCGACGATGCGATGCAGTGGCTCGCGCGCGCGGCGCAGGCCGCGCGGGAGCTCAACTACGTGGGCACGATCGTCTACCAGATCGGGCCGCGCGTCGAGACCTCGCGCATCACCCACCTGAACGACGCCGGGCGCGAGTTCGAGAAGCTCGTGAACCTCGACGGGCCCGCGCGCGAGCTCGTCCGCACGCAGGGCGAGGTTCGCTGCTATTACCCGGACGCCAAGCTGGTGCGGGTGGAGCCGCGCACGTTCCGCAACGTCTTTCCCGGGCTGTCGCCGCAGCAGCAGCAGTCGCTGTCGAAGTTCTACGATTTCCGCGTGGTCGGCGACGACCGGGTCAGCGGCCGGCCTGTGCAGGTCGTCGTCTTCCAGCCGCGCGACGACCTCCGCTACGGCCACCGGTTCTGGTCGGATGCCGAGACCGGACTGCTGCTGAAGGCCCGCCTCCTGAACGAGAAGGAGGAAGGCATCGAGCAGTTCGCCTTCACCGACATCTCGGTCAACGCGCCGGTCGACCGGTCGATGGTGGCGCCGTCCTGGCCGGTGACGCCCAAGGACTGGCAGGTGCTCGAAGGCGCGTCCGACGACGTCGTCCGCCAGGCCACCGGCTGGGTCGTCACGCGCATCCCGGCCGGTTTCGAGAAGATCATGGAAGGCTTCCGCAAGCTGCACGGCCGCGGCGAGCGGGTCGCCCACCTGGTGTTCTCGGACGGGCTGGTTTCGGTGTCGGTGTTCATCGAGCCGCAGGGCGCGCCGACGGCGCCTTTCGGCTTCGTGCACCAGGGCGGACTCAACGTCTACAGCGTCCGGCACGACGACCACGTCGTCACGGTCATGGGCGAGACGCCCAGCGCGACGGTGCGCCAGATCGCCAATTCCGTCGAGCGCCGCTAGCCCGCAGCGCAGCGGTTCATCGCCAACTACACGATAAAGAGGGATCCCATGTACTCCGCGCCGTCAATCACGCCGCGCGCCTTCCTGCGGGCCGCGTTCGTCGCGCTGGCCGTGCTGGTCGCGGCCGGCCCCGCCGCCGGGCAGGGACGCACCGGCCTGCTGCCGGATTTCACCGAGCTCTACCAGCGCCAGGGCCCGGCCGTGGTCTCGGTCGACGTGACGCAGAAGCTCACCCGCCCGCGCGGCCCCGACATCTCCGAGGACGATCCGTTCTACGAGTTCTTCCGCCGTTTCGGGCAGATTCCGCGCCAGGGGCCGGGCGGGCAGGAGCGCCAGTTCGAGACGCAGTCGACCGGCTCCGGATTCATCGTCTCCGCCGACGGATACATCGTCACCAACGCCCACGTCGTCGACGACGCCAGCGAGGTGACGGTGCACCTCTCCGACAAGCGCGAGTTCGTCGCCAAGGTGATCGGCACCGACCGCCGCACCGACGTGGCGCTGCTCAAGATCGAGGCGAAGGACCTGCCGCGCGTGACCATCGGCGACCCCGACAAGCTGAAGGTCGGCGAGTGGGTGGTCGCGATCGGCAAGCCCTTCGGGCTCGACAACACGATGACGGCGGGCATCGTCAGCGCCAAGGGCCGCGACCTGCCGCAGGAGAACCTCGTGCCCTTCATCCAGACCGACGTGGCGATCAATCCCGGCAATTCAGGCGGGCCGCTGTTCAACATGCGCGGCGAGGTCGTCGGGATCAATTCGCTGATCTATTCGCGCACCGGCGGGTACATGGGCCTCGCCTTCGCCGTGCCCATCGACGTCGCGATGAACGCCGTCAACCAGCTGAAGGACAAGGGCCGGGTGACGCGCGGACGCATTGGCGTGCAGATCCAGGAAGTGTCCAAGGATGCGGCGGCGGCGTTCGGGCTCAAGCAGCCGACCGGGGCGCTGGTCAATGGCGTCGAGAAGAACGGGCCCGCCGGCAAGGCCGGCGTGGAGGTGGGCGACATCATCCTGAAGGTCGACGGCCGCGACGTGGCCTCGTCCAACGACCTGCCGCGGATCATCACCGCCGTGCACCCGGGAACCCGGGTCAACCTGACGATCTGGCGCAAGGGCGCGCAGAAGGACATCGCCGTGACGGTCGCCGAGCTCAAGGAGGACGCGGCCGCGACCCCCGGACGCGGCAAGCCTGCGCCCAGGGAGAAGGCCAAGCCCAACCGCATGGGGCTGGTGCTGTCCGATCTCACCCCCGAGCAGCGCAAGGACCTCGATCTCAAGAGCGGAGGCGTGCTGGTCGAGGATGTCGTCGGCGTCGTGCGGGGCAACGTCCAGCCGGGCGATCTCGTCCTGTCGATCGTGCAGAACGGACAGATGACCGAGGCGAAGAGCGCCGCGCAGGTCAACGAATACCTGGCGCGCCTCGACAAGGGCGCCGCGGTGACCCTGCAGCTGCGCCGCGGCGACAACCAGTTCTTCGCGACGGTGAAGCTCGGCAACGGGGACACGCAGTGACGCAGCCACCGGGCGGATGCAGCGCCGCCTGATCGGCAAGTCCGCCGCGGAGGCCGGTCCCGGAGCGATCCGGCTGACCCTGCTCGTTCGCGCGTATTGCCACCTCTGCGACGACATGCGCGAGGCGCTGGTCCCGCTCGCGCGCACCCACGGTGCTGCGATCGACGAGATCGACGTCGACGCCCATCCGGCGCTGGAAGCGCGCCACGGCGACCGGGTGCCGGTCCTGCTGCTGGGCAGCGCGGACGCGGGCGTGGAGCTGTGCCACTACTTCCTCGACGCGGCACGGGTGCGGGCCGCCCTCGAGGCCGCGTCACGGCGGTGAGGACGCCTGCCGCGAAGGCGCCTGGCGCAGTCGCGGACGGGGGCGGAATCCGCTAAAATTCAATGTTTTGCGGCGGCTTCCGCAGGTGCGGGGGCCGCCGTGGCGGCCGGCCCGGCTCGCGCAAGCCCCCACCCGCCCCGGCGCCGAGCCGGCGCCCAACCGACCCATCCATGCAGAACATCCGGAATTTCTCGATCATCGCCCACATCGACCACGGCAAGTCGACGCTCGCGGATCGCTTCATCCAGCGCTGCGGCGGCCTCTCCGATCGGGAAATGGAAGCCCAGGTCCTCGACTCGATGGACCTCGAGCGCGAGCGCGGCATCACGATCAAGGCGCAGACCGCGGCGCTCTCCTACCAGGCCCGCGACGGCCAGACCTATCGGCTGAACCTGATCGACACGCCGGGGCACGTCGACTTCGCCTACGAGGTCTCGCGCTCGCTCGCCGCCTGCGAAGGCGCGCTGCTGGTCGTCGACGCCTCGCAGGGCGTCGAGGCGCAGACGGTGGCCAATTGCTACACGGCGATCGAGCAGGGCGTCGAGGTCGTGCCGGTGCTGAACAAGATCGATCTCCCGTCGGCGGAGCCCGAGCGCGTGATCGAGGAGATCGAGGACATCATCGGCATCGACGCCCAGGACGCCATCCGCGCCAGCGCCAAGACCGGGGAGGGCGTCGACGACATCCTCGAGGCGGTGATCGCCCGCATTCCCCCGCCCAAGGGGGACCCCGACGCGCCGCTGCAGGCGCTGCTGATCGATTCGTGGTTCGACAACTACGTCGGCGTCGTCATGCTGGTGCGCGTGGTCCACGGCACGCTCAAGCCGCGCGACAAGGTGCTGCTGATGGCGGCGGGCGCCACCTACACCTGCGAGCAGG
>JBLMVY010000370.1:0-5182 GCA_050256935.1 Candidatus Levyibacteriota bacterium
CTCGCCCGGTCGCCGTGCAGCGCCTTGTGCATCTCGCGCGGGGAGAGGAACAGGTCCTCGCCGCCGCCGTCGGGGATCAGGAAGCCGAAGCCGTCGGGATGTCCCTGGACGGTCCCGGTGACGAGATCGAGCTTCGCCGCGATGCACAGCGCACCCTTGCGGTTGACGAGGATCCTGCCTTCGCGTTCCAGCACGGCGACGCAGGCGTCGAAGTCGCGGCGCGCCTTCCTGCCGAAGCCGAGGCGGGCGGCGACTTCCTCGGGGGCGAGCGGCACGCCGGCGTCGGCGAGCTCGCGCAGGATCGCCTCGCCCGACACTTCCGTCGCGGAGGCATCGTCGGATCCGCGGCGGGACTTGCCGCGGGAGGCGGTCGCTGGCTTTCGGGTCGCGATGGTTTTTGACAAGGCTCGCTGCAACTCTTAAAATAACGGGTTCTAGTGTGACGCCCGCCCAGATGGCGGAATTGGTAGACGCACCAGGTTCAGGTCCTGGCGGTGGCAACACTGTGGAGGTTCGAGTCCTCTTCTGGGCACCACTCTAGAATATCGATAGGATACTTGGCGCCCGCGCAAGCGGGCGTTTTCGTCTCTAAGGTCAGTCCAGCGCGAGGCGCTCGGCCAGCTTCGCCGGGTCGAGGTTGTCGTAGACCTCGAACGGCTGGCATATCCACGGATTGTCGGGCAGGTAGTCGACCCAGTAGTCCGGCTTGAACACCGAGCAGGCCTTCCACCACAGCACGGCCGTGCGCAGCTCGGTGACGTGCGGGAAGCGGCGCGGCAGCTCCGCGTGCACGGCGGCGAGCGTGTGCCCCGAGTCGACCATGTCGTCGACCAGCAGCACGCGATCCCCCAGCCGCGGCTTGGTCATCGTCATGTGCTCGGCGATGACGAGCTCGCCGCGGATGGTTCCGCCCTCGGACGAGTACGAGTGGGTCGACAGGATCGCGAGCGGCTGATCGAAGATCCGCGACAGCACGTCCCCGACGCGCAGGCCTCCGCGCGCGATGCAGATGATCTGGTTGAAGCGGTAGCCGGACTCGTGGACCCGCAGCGCCAGGCGTTCGACCAACCGGTTGTACTGCGGCCAATCGATCTGCAGACTCAACGCCGCCTCCCCTCGCAGCTCCGGGACTCAGTGGAACGGGTGCCGGACCAGTATGGTTTCGTCCCGGTCCGGGCCGGTCGACACCAGCGCGATCGGCACGCCGGTGAGCGTCTCGAGGCGCTGCAGGTAGGCGCGCGCCGCGGCGGGCAGCGCCGCGAAGGATTTCGCTCCGACCGTGCTTTCGTTCCATCCCGGCATGGTCTCGTAGACGGGCCTGCAGCGCGCGACGGCCTCCGCCCCGGTGGGAATCAGGTCGGTCGTCACGCCGTCGACGTCGTAATGGGTGCAGATGCGGATTTCGGAGAGGCCGTCGAGGACGTCGAGCTTGGTGATGCACTGTCCGTCGACGCCGTTGAGCTGGAACGAGCGCCGGAGCGCGGGGATGTCGATCCACCCGCAGCGGCGCGGCCGGCCGGTGACCGAGCCGAATTCGTTGCCGCGCCTGGCCAGCGTCGCGCCGATGTCGTCGGTCAGCTCGGTGGGGAAGGGGCCGGTGCCCACGCGCGTCGTGTACGCCTTCACGATGCCCAGCACGTAGTCGAGCATTCCGGGGCCGATGCCGCTGCCGGGAGCGGCCGCTCCGGCGAGGCAGTTGGAGCTCGTCACGTAGGGATAGGTGCCGTGATCGATGTCGAGCAGTGCGCCCTGGGCGCCCTCGAACAGCAGCGAATCGCCGCGCCGCCTCGCCTGCTGGATGGCTGCGGCGACGTCGGCGACCATCGGCGCCATCTGCTCGCCCAGCGCGAGCAGGGCGTCGCGCGTCTCGGCATACGGGACCGGGTCGCGCTTGAAGTAGTTGACCAGCATGAAGTTGTGCAGGTCGAGGAGCTTCTCCAGCTTCGCGGCGAAGCGCGCAGGGTCGAGCAGGTCCTGCACGCGCAGCGCACGGCGCGCGACCTTGTCCTCGTAGGCGGGCCCGATGCCGCGGCCGGTGGTGCCGATCTTGACGTCGCCCAGCGCCGCCTCGCGCGCCTGGTCGAGCGCGACGTGGATCGGCAGCACCAGCGGGCAGGCCGGGGAGATCCTGAGGCGCGATCGCACCTCGACGCCCGCGCTCTCGAGCTCGCCGATCTCCTGCAGCAGCGCCGACGGCGACAGCACGACGCCGTTGCCGATCAGGATGGCGACGTCCTTGCGCAGCACGCCCGACGGTATGAGGCGCAGCACGGTCTTGTGCCCGCCGATGACCAGCGTATGGCCGGCGTTGTGCCCGCCCTGGAAGCGCACGACACCCTGCGCGCTGTCGGTCAGCCAGTCGACGACCTTACCCTTGCCCTCGTCGCCCCACTGGGCGCCGATGACGACGACATTCTTGCCCATTCGATTCGCTTCTTGAGAGGTTGGAGCTACCCGCCGCGGCCGAGCACGTCGGCGAGTTGCCGCAGGTCCAGCGTGAATCCGGTCGCGGGTCGCGACCGGCCGAACGCCTTGCCGATGCCGTCGTAGCGTCCGCCCGCGCCTACGGCGTTCGCCTCGCCGGCGGTGAACACGGAGAAGATCGCACCGTTGTGATAATGATAGCCGCGAAGGTCGGCGAGATCGACGTGCAGGGCGTCGACCAGCGGCGCCGCGGCGGTCGCGAGCGCGTCCAGGGCCGCGAGCGCATTGGCGATCGCCGGCGTGTCCGGCAGCGCATCGCGGGCCGCCGGCAGCACCTCCGTCGCCGGCCCGTAGAGCGTCGGCAGCGCGACGAGGGCGTCACGCCACACGCGCGGCAGGCGCTCGGTCAGCGCGACGACCGCAGGCCGATCCTTGAAGCGCAGGGCGTCGAACAGGTCGCCCGTCTCGCCGGCGCCCGACAGCCCGGCGCCGCTCTCCAGCGCGCGGTAGATGCCCACGTGCCCCAGATCGAGGTGCAGCCCCTGCAGCCCCGCAGCGCGCAGCGAGGACACCGCGAGCCCGATGACTTCGCGGTCGCCGTCGATGCCGGGGACCCCGAAGAGCTCGGCCCCGATCTGCATGACTTCGCGCGTCGCACCGGGACCTCCCGCGACGGCGCGCAGCACGCTCCCCGCGTAGCACAGGCGCGTCGCGCCCGACTCGTTCAGCAGGTGCGAGTCGATCCGCGCGACCTGGGGCGTGATGTCGGCGCGAACGCCGACCATCCGTCCCGACATCGGGTCGACGACCTTGAAGGTCTGCAGGTCGAGGTCGCGACCGCTGCCGGTCAGCAGCGAGTCGAGATGCTCGATCAGCGGCGGGCTGACCAGCCGGTAGGCGTGCGCGGCGAAGTGGTCGAGCAGTGCGCGCCGCAGCGCCTCGATCTGCGCGGCCTCCGTCGGCAGGACGTCGTCGATCGCCTCGGGAAGCAGCCACTTATGCATTTTGCGTCAGGTAGAGCGCGGCGAGGCCGATGCCGATGGAGATCATGCCGATGAAGCGGAGCTGGCCGTCGGTCAGCTCGGTGAGCCGACGGAAGGAGTCGCGCCACAGCCGCGGCGCCACGAAAGGCAGCAGCCCTTCGAGGACGAGCAGCAGCGCAAATGCGGTCCAGAGCGTTTCGCCCACACCGACTCCCTTCGGCGCGCTTCGCCCGGCAATCTACTTCGCCGCACCGCGCGGCGGCGTGCGGCCTGCGCCGTACTGCTTGAAGTACTGGAAGAACTCCGAGCTCGGGTCGAGGACCATCAGGTCGCTCTTGCTGTGGAACGTCGCCTTGTAGGCGTCGAGGCTGCGGTAGAAGGCGTAGAACTCGGGGTCCTTGCCGTAGGCCTGCGCGTAGATCGCGGAGGCCTTGGCGTCGCCGTCGCCCTTGATCTTCTGCGCCTGATGATAGGCGTCGGCGAGGATCACCTGCTTCTGGCGGTCGGCATCGGCGCGGATCTGCTCGGATTCGGCGGCGCCGGTCGAGCGCAGCTCGTTGGCGACGCGGCGGCGCTCCGATTCCATCCGCTGGTAGACGGGACCCGTGACGTCGGGCGGAAGCTCGACGCGCCGCAGGCGCACGTCGACGACTTCGACGCCGATCGACTTCGCGTCCGCGTTCGCCTTCTGCTGCGTGACGGTCGTGATCTTGTCGCGCGCGGTCGAGATCGCCTCGTGCACGTCGTACTTGTTGAATTCCTGGGCGAGGTTGGCGCGCACCGTCTGGGTCAGGCGCCGGCGGGCCGCTTCCTCGTCGCCCTGCACCGAGACGTAGTACTGGCGGACGTCGACGATGCGCCAGAGCACGAAGAAGTCGACCAGCAGCGGCTTCTTCTCCGACGTCGTCATGCGGTCCGGCTCGGGATTGTCCAGCGTCAGGTTGACGCGGTCGTAGAACCTGACGTTCTGGATCAGCGGCCACTTGAAATAGAGGCCGGCCGAGGAGTGGGTCTCGACGATCTCGCCCAGCTGGAACTTGATCGCTGCCTTGCGCTGGTCGACCGTGTAGATCGACTGCGACGCGACGAGCAGCAGTGCGACGACCGCCGCGAGTATCGGCATCGTGACTTTCATGTCAGCGGCCCTCGCGGCTGCGCAGCGCGTCGCGCGAACGCGAGGGATCGAATGCGCCCGACGCCGATCCGTCGGCGGCGGCAGGCGCGCGCGGGGCTGCGGTCGCCGCCCCGTCCGTCGCCGGTGCCTGGGGTGCGCCGGCAGCCGATTGCTGGATCAGCTTGTCGAGCGGCAGGTAGAGCAGGTTCGATCCCTTCTGGTCGACGAGGATCTTGCTGGAGTTGCCGAGCACCGACTGCATCATGTCGAGGTAGAGGCGCTCGCGCGTCACGCCCGGCGCCTTGTCGTACTCGGTCTGAACCTTTGTGAAACGCTCGGCATCGCCCTGCGCGCGCTGGACGACTTCCGAGGCGTAGCCGTTCGCTTCCTCGAGCAGGCGTGCGGCCATGCCGCGCGCGCGCGGCACGACGTCGTTCGCGTAGGCCTGGCCCTCGTTCTTGAGCCGCTCGCGGTCCTGCCCGGCCTTGACGGCGTCGTCGAATGCGGCCTGTACCTTGTCGGGCGGCTGCACGTTCTGCAGCGTCACCTTCTGCACGAAGACCCCGGTCTGGTAGCGATCGAGCATCTGCTGCATCAGCTGCTCGGTCTGCTTGGCGATCTGCTCGCGCCCTTCGTAGAGCGCGAAGTCCATCTTGCTGTT
>JBLMVY010000371.1:0-6016 GCA_050256935.1 Candidatus Levyibacteriota bacterium
GTGTCCGCCGGACGTCGTCGATCCGGCGGGTGAAACGGGAACGCGGTGCGGCGCGAGATCGATGGCGCCCAGGCCGCGGCTGCCCCCGCAACGGTAAGTCGGTGCGGATCGTCCGGACATCCAGGCAGGGCCACTGACCGCGAATGGCGGTCGGGAAGGCGGGACGATCAAGACCGGCAAGCCCGGAGACCGGCCTGCATCGCGCGCGTCGCCGGCGAGTGGTCGACGCGCGAGAAGTGAACCGCAGCGCGGGGAGCCGTTGCCGCTCGCAGGCGCCCATGCCGCGCCACCGCAGCGCTCGAAGCGCCTGCCGTGGTTCGAGCCCGGCCGCCCGCGTCGTCGCGATGCCCGCGTTGCGCCCATCGATGTCCGTGCGGGGCCCCCACGGCATGAGCGAAGCGAGCGTCCGATGCAATTCCCCCTGAAGCACCCGCGAACCGGCGTCGCGGCTTCCGCCATCCGAACCGTCCCGGTTCTGGTCCTGGCGACGGCGGCCTCGTCGATCGTCCACGCCCAGGCGCTGGCGATTCCCAAAGGGACGGCCCAGCTCGAGCCGGTGGTCGTCACGGCGGCGCGAGGTCCCCAGCCCATCGTCGATCTGGTCGCCGACGTGACGGTCATCGGCCCCGACGAGATCCAGCAAAGCGGCATGGACAGCCTGGCGTCGCTGCTGCAGCGCCAGCCCGGCGTCGAGATCGTCCGCAACGGCGGACCCGGCGCGACCTCGGGCATCTTCCTTCGCGGAGCCAACGCGAGCCAGACCCTGGTATTGATCGACGGCATGCGCGTGTCCTCGTCTTCGAGCGGGGCCACGGCGCTGGAAGCGATTCCGCTCGATCAGATCGATCACATCGAGATCCTGCGCGGACCCGCGTCGAGCCTCTATGGCGCCGACGCGATCGGGGGTGTCATCCAGATCTTCACCCGGCGCGGGGAGCGCGGCCTGCGTGCCAGCGCATCGCTGGGCTACGGCACCTACGAGACGTCATCGGGCGCCGCCGGAATCTCCGGCGGGTCGGCGCTCGCGCAAGGGTCGCTGCAGGTATCCGGGCGGCACAGCGAAGGCTTCAACGCGATCACCAATCCGGCGAACTTCAGCTACGACCCCGATCGCGACGGTTATCGCGATGGCAGCGTCTCCGCCAGCGGCGCCCTGGAGGTGGCACCCGGCCACAACCTGTCGCTGCAGCTCTTCCGCAGCAGGCTCGACAACCAGTTCGACGCCGGCGACAGCTTCAACGACCGGACGATCACCACCCTGGCGTCGTGGCGTGCCGCGACCGCCGACCGCCTCGCGCCCTGGTGGACCTCGAACCTCTCCGCAGGTGAAGGGGACGATCGTTCGGTGTCGAAGACGGGCTACGGGGACTACCCGTTCAGGACGCGCCAGCGCCAGTACGCCTGGCAGCACGATTTCACCCTGCCGGTAGGCGGCCTGACGCTCGCGGCCGAGCGGCGCGAGGAGCGGGTCGACTCGGATTCGGGATTCGCCGTCGACGCTCGCGACACCAATTCGCTGACGGCGATATGGCGCCGGGTCGCCGGCGCGAACGCGCTGCAGGCGAACCTGCGCCACGACCAGTCGAGCCAGTTCGGCGGCAGGACGACCGGCGCGGTCGCATGGGGTTACCGGATCTCGCCCGTCTGGCGCGTCACGGCAAGCGCCGGGACGGCGTTTCGCGTGCCGACGTTCAACGACCTCTATTACCCCGATTACTCGAACCCCGACCTGCGACCGGAGACTTCGCGCAACGTCGAGGCCGGGATCCACGCTGCCGGTCGCGCCGGGGATGCGAGCTGGCAGGCGCAGGCGGTGGGGTATTACGACCGCGTGCGCGACCTGATCGTCTTCCAGTGCGATGCCGATTTCAACTGCCGGCCGAACAACGTTGCCGACGCCACGCTGAAAGGCGTCACCCTGAACGGCGACTGGCGCTGGCGCGGGGCGAGCGTCCATGCCTCGATCGACCTGCAGTCGCCCACCGACGATGCGACCGGGCACCTGCTGCCGCGGCGGGCGCGCCGGCATGCCGCATTCGCGTACTCGCAGCAGGCGGGACCGGTGCGGTTGACCGCGGAGTGGGTGGGATCGTCGCAGCGCTACGACGATGCGGAGAACCTGCGCAGGCTGGGAGGCTACGGAATCGTCAATCTCGGCGCCGAGTGGGCGCTCGCGCACGGGGTGACGCTCTTCGTTCGCGGCGACAACGTGTTCGACCGGAATTACGAGCTCGCCGCCGACTATGCGACCGGCGGGGCGCGCATCTTCGCCGGGGCGCGGTGGCAGCTCTGATCGCCCGCGCCGTGGCTTTGGCGACGTCCGTGGCGGCGGCGTTGCGGATTCCCCTCGCCGTGCTGCGATGCCTCGTCGCCGTCCCTCGATGCTTCATGACCGTGTTTGGGCGCAGCGCTTCGGCGCGGTGCGCCGTCGGGCTCGGCGTGGGCCTGGCGATCGTTTCGCTGACTGCGCAAGCAGGCGTGAGCGCGGTCGACGACACGGGCGCCACGGTCGTGCTGGCGCAACCCGCGCAGCGCATCGTGACCCTGGCGCCGCACGCGACCGAGCTCGTCTTCGCGGCGGGCGCCGGCAGCCGCATCGTCGGCGTGATCAAGGGCTCGGACTTTCCCCCCGCCGCCACCAGGCTCCGGGTGATCGGCGATGTCGCAGCACTCGACCTCGAGCGCATCGTCGCCCTCGACCCCGACCTCATCGTCACCTGGCCGTGGACGACGCCTGCGCAGGTTTCCTGGCTCAAGGGGCGCGGAATTCCGGTCTTCGAGACCGATGCGCGTCGCATCGACGACATCGCCTCGGAGATCTCGCGCCTCGGGACGCTCGCCGGAACGCAGGCGATCGCCGATGCGGCAGCGGCGCGCTTTCGCGCGAAGGCTGCCGCGCTCCCACGGCCCGCGGGCCGCGCTCCTGCGCTGCGGGTCTTTTATCAGGTCTACGACGCCCCCATCTACACCTTCGGCGGCGACCAGCTGGTCAGCCAGGCGATCGATCGCTGCGGGGGCACCAACGTCTTCGGCACGCAGCCGGTGCCCGCGCTCCAGGTGAGCGTCGAGGCGGTGCTGGCGGCCGATCCGCAGGTGATCGTCGCGGGAACCGATGGTGCCATCCGTCCGGCGTGGCTCGACCGCTGGCGACAGTGGACGGGGCTCGCCGCGGTGCGCCTCGGCAATCTGCTCGTCGTCGACGCCAACCTGCTGCACCGACCCGGACCGCGGTTCGTGGACGGCATGGCGAGCCTGTGCGCGGCGCTGGGAGGGGCGCATCGGCCCGGGCGCGGCAGCCTATAATTCGAGCGCTGCGGCGCGGACGAGAACCCGCGCTGCGCGGCATTTCGCCGCGCGGGAAATCGTGCGCGACACAGGATCGGCGGATGAGCAAGGCATTCACCAGCGAGCAGGCGGCGCCCGACGACGCCGACGACGCCCCGGAAGACGCATCGCCCCTGCCCCCGGGCACGCGAAATTACATGACGCCGGGAGGATTCGCGCGGCTCAAGCGCGAACTGGATGCGCTCGTCTCGCGCGAGCGGCCCGAACTGGTGGCGACGGTGGCATGGGCGGCGGGCAACGGCGATCGATCGGAGAACGGCGACTACATCTACGGCAAGAAGCGCCTGCGCGAGATCGATCGCAGGATCCGCTTCCTCGTTCGCCGCCTCGACAGGTCCGAGGTCGTCGACCCCGAGGCGCGCCGCGACGACGATTCCGGGTCGCAGGTGTTCTTCGGTGCGACCGTGACCGTCGCCGACGCGCACGGCGCCGAGCGTACGGTCAGCATCGTGGGCGTCGACGAGATCGACGCCAGCCGCGGCTACATCAGCTGGATCTCGCCCATGGCCCGCGCGCTGCTGAAGGCACGCGAGGGCGACACCGTGACGCTGAAGACCCCGGCCGGCGCCGAGGATCTCGAAGTGCTGTCGGTTCGCTATGTCGGACTCGACACCGATCCCTCGGGGGATGCAGGTTGACGCAGCTGCGAAGCGCCGCCTATAGTTCCGTCACGCCATGGACGACGAACTCGCCGCTCTGGAAGAACGGGTCGAAGCGCTGATCGCGCAGGCGCGGGCGCTGCGCGCGGCGAACGAAGCGCTGCGCGGCGAGCTCGCGTCCGCGCAGGAGCGCAATCGCGACCTCGCGCTTCGCATGTCCCAGGCGAGCTCGCGTCTGGACACGCTGATCTCGAGGGTGCCCGTCGAATGAGCGCCGCAGGGCCGTCCCGAGGACGTCCACGCGAGCGGCGCGAAGCGGAGGCTCGGAGAGGCCGTCCGCGCGCGTGGATGGCGGCCGACACGCGGTCGCCGCGACATGCGCTACCGTGCAGTGAGGCCGCAGCGAATTGCTCCCCCTTCGGGGGCAGCGCAGCGGCGCAAGCCGCAAGCGTGGGGGCCCTCCAGTGAGCGCGGGCTCGGGCGACGCGTCGCGGACGGTCACGCTCGACGTGTCGATCCTGGGGCGCGATTTCAAGATCGCGTGCAAGGAGAGCGAGCGCGAGGAGCTCGGCGAAGCGGTGACGTTCCTCGATCGCCGGATGCGCGAGATCCGCGACGCAGGCAAGGTGAGCGGCGGCGAACGCATCGCGGTGATGGCGGCGCTCAACATCGCGCACGAGCTGTTGCGCGAGCGCCGGTCGGCGCCTTCGACCGTGCCGGGCGCGCCGGGCCTCGCGGCCTCGGGCGCTTCGATTGACGACGACGCTGCACGGCGTAGAATCCGGGCGATGCAGGCGGCGATCGACCAGGCGCTTGCAGGCCAGGAAAAGTTGTTCTAGCCCGAACTCCGGGCGGCTCGGTTTCAATCCCCTGCGGTGTTCGTGTCGGCCATACGTTCTTTGGACCAATGCTCTCGTAGCGAGGTTGCCGTTGCCCTATGCGGACCGGTGTGCGCTCCCACGCGGAAGCGCCTGATGGTCCCGGCAGGCGACCGATCTTGAACCCAGGTTCAGGATGACGGCCGGAACGGCACAGGCGGGGGACCCTTCCCTCGAGCGGCGATCGGAAGCGCCGCTCGCCGGTGCATGGATCGACGTCGATGTCTGGCGCGGTGGCGCCGCGGGCCAATTCGCCCGCTACCGCGTGCCGCGCCAGGCGAGCCAGACGGTGCTCGACGTCGTCACCTGGATCCAGCGCAACCTCGACCCGACGCTCGCGTATCGCTATGCCTGCCGCGTCGGCATGTGCGGATCCTGCGCGATGACCGTCAACGGCGTGGCGCGCTGGACCTGTCGGACCCACATCGACAGCGTCGCCTCGGGCGAGCGTCTCGAGCTGCGACCGCTCTCGAACCTGCCGGTGATTCGCGACCTGGTCTGCGACATGCGCGATTTCTTCGACAAGTGGGCGGCAGCGAAGGGACGGTTCACACCCACGGCCACGCGGCGGGATCCGGCGGCGCGCGTCGTTCCCGGCAGCCGCGAACGGCGGGCCGCCGACGCGGCCATCGAGTGCATCGGCTGCGGCGTCTGCTATTCGTCCTGCGACATCGTCGCCTGGCGACCCGACTACCTCGGGCCGGCCGCGCTCAATCGGGCGTGGACGCTGGTGAACGACGAGCGCGACGGCGGCAATCGCGAGCGCCTGCGTGCGGTCGCCGGGGATGCCGGCTGCCATGCCTGCCACTCGCAGGCGAATTGCACCGAGCGTTGCCCCAAGCATCTCGCCCCGACCGCGTCGATCGCCGGACTGAAGCGCGCCGTGTCGCGGGCGCTGCTCAAGGGCGATCTGTGAGCGCGGGCCATGGAAGCGCCGGCGCCGGCGATCGGCAAGCCGCGGGCGGTGGCGGCAGCCACACCCGGGCCCGGACCGACGCCCTGCTGTGGATCGCGCAGCGCGCGAGCGCGTTCGTGCTCGCCGTCTGCGTCATCGTCCATCTCGCGACGATCTTCTATGCGGTCCGCAGCGGCCTGACCGCGGCGGCGATCCTCGGGCGCATCCACGCGTCGATCGCGTGGCCGGCGTTCTACGTCGTGTTCGTCGTCGCCGCGGCCACCCACGCCCCGATCGGC
>JBLMVY010000372.1:0-5732 GCA_050256935.1 Candidatus Levyibacteriota bacterium
TGCACGAATTCCAGGAAACGCTGGTCCACGTAGCATTCGATCAGCTCCTTGGTCTCGGGCGTCTTCCAGCTGGTGCCCCCGACGTGGGCGATGGATCCGTGGTCGACCCATTGCAGGAACCTGATGTCGAAGCCCTCGGCGATCGCCAGGGTCAGCATCAGGTGCAGGGTGTCGAAGAAGGTGACGTGGTCCTTGACGAACACCCCGTTGCCGACGCCCACGCGGCCCACCACCGATCGCAGGTGCTCGGGGATCGCGTGGTAGTTGCGCGCATCGACCCCGTAGCGCGCGCAGATGTCCCGCAGCGCGGGCGTGTTGAGGAACAGGAAATAGGTTTCCGGATACGACAGCCCGGTCGTCTGGCTGACCCCGCCGTAGACGGCGGTCAGGCACTGCCCGGGGCCGGGCGCCAGGTCGTCGAAGACCCTGGGATCGAAGACGTAGCAGTCGTGGTCGAGCAGGCCGAAATTCGCGATGTTGGTGGCGAGCAGCAGCGTGATGACGTCGCCGTGGGTCAGGCTGGTCGCCGGGAGGGCGCGAAGGCGGCACATCGGAAAGCGCGGGAACGCGCGCGCAACCACGCGCCGCTCCCATCGCCTTGCACCGTTGGCGACCAGCCGCACGCGCACGCCCTCGGGAACCAGCGCCAGGCAGGGCAGCAGGTAATGCAGCATTCCGGGCATCACGATCACGTAGAAATGCCCGCCCGCCGCATGCGCTCGATCGGCGGCGTGCATGTGCCGCAGGCTGCGCTCGTTCGCCGGGCGGAAGACGCGGCTGCGGTTGATGCCCTGCGCAAGACGCCGATAGGAGCGCAACAGCAGCACGCGCGGCAGGTGGCGCAGGAGCGCCGGAAGGAGCGGATAGCCGCGGGCCCGCATCCTCGCGACGGCCCTGGCCACTCGCCTGCGGTAATACGCGAGGGCGTTCAATTCGCGGGAGGTGCCTGGCGGGCGCCCGACGACGCGCCGGTTCAGTCGTCGGCGAGCTCGCGCGCGAGCGCATTCGACAGCAGCCTGGCGGTGATGTCGACGATGGGGACGACCCGCTCGTAGGCCATGCGCGTCGGCCCGATGACCCCCAGCGTGCCGATCACCTGGCCGCCGACGCCGTAGCTCGCCGTCACCACGCTGCATTCGTCGAGCGGCACCAGGCCCGACTCCTCGCCGATGTAGATCTGCACGCCCTGCGACCGCTGCGAGACGTCGAGGAGATGCAGCAGCGACGTCTTCTGCTCGAACAGGTCGAAGAGGCGGCGCAGCCGTTCCATGTTGGACGCGAGGTCATCGGCGTGCAGCAGGTTGCGCTCGCCGCTGACGACCAGCGCCTCGCCCTCGGCGAGCGCGCCCTCACCGGCTTCCACCGCGACCTTCATCAGGCCGGCGATGTCGTCGCGCAGCACGCGCAGGTCGTCGGCCAGCCGCGCGCGAATGGCGGCGAGCGGCTGGCCGGCGAAATTCTGGTTGAAGAAATTCGTCGCCTCGGTGAGCTGGGCCGGCGTGTAGGCGCGGTCGGTGTGCAGGATGCGGTTCTGCACGTCGCCGTCCTGAGTGACGACGATCAGCAGCACGCGCTTCTCGGACAGGCGCAGGAACTCGAGGTGCCGGAACGCCGCCTCGCGGCGCTTCGGCGTCACGATCACCCCGGCGAACTGGGTGAGCTGCGACAGCAGCGACGCCGCCGTGCTGACGATCTGCTGCGGACGGTCGGCGGCGAGCTCGCCCTCGAGCCGGTGGATCTCGACCTGCTCCAGCGGCTTCACCACCATCAGGCTGTCGACGAAGAAGCGATAGCCGCGCGGGGTCGGCACGCGTCCGGCCGAGGTGTGCGGGCTGGTGATGAAACCCATCTCCTCGAGGTCGGCCATCACGTTGCGCACGGTGGCGGGCGACAGCTCCAGACCCGAATGGCGGGACAGAGAGCGCGAGCCGACCGGTTGCCCTTCGACGATGTAGCGCTCGACGAGCGTCTTCAGCAGGTGTTGGGCGCGGGAATCCAGCATGATCACCATATGCGGCCGCAGCGTCGCGGCCCCAACCGTCCCCCTATATTACCGTGCCGCGAGCGGGCACTCCGCTCCTCCGCCGGACGGCTCCCACCGGCCATGCGGCCGACCCCGGCCGCCGGCCCCCGTGTGGTTTAATCGCCGGCTATGTCCGCCCTCGCACCCGCAAGTCCTGCCCCCTCGCGTTTCGCCCGGGTCGCGCTGATCGGCCGCCACGGCGATCCGGGGGTGGTCGAGCCGCTGGACCGGATCGCCGGCTTCCTGCGCGCGCGCGGCCACGCGGTCGCGCTCGATGCCGAGACGGCGCGCTACGTCGGCGGCAAGAACGTCCCGGTCCTCTCCGACGAGGAGCTGCACGGCGCGACCGACCTCGCGATCGTCCTGGGCGGCGACGGCACGATGCTGTCGGTCGCCCGCGCGCTCGCCCCGCACGGCGTGCCGCTGATCGGCGTGAACCTGGGCCGGCTCGGCTTCCTGACCGACATCCCGATGACCGACGTCGAGCCGACGCTGTCGGCGATGCTCGACGGGCGCTACGTCGAGGAGCGGCGCAGCCTGATCGCCGCCACCGTCATCCGCAGCGACGGGACCCGCGCCGAGGCGCCGGCCCTGAACGAGGTCGTCGTCAACCGCGGCGGCCTCGGGTCGATGATCGAATGCGTCGTCGAGATCGACGGGCATTTCGTCTACGCGATGCGCGCCGACGGCGTGATCGTCGCCACGCCCACCGGGTCGACGGCATACGCGCTGTCGACGGGCGGGCCGATCATCGCCCCGGCCGTGCCGGCGTTCGCGCTCGTCCCGGTGGCTCCGCACGCGCTGACCCACCGGCCGATCGCCATCCCCGACAGCGCGACCATCGCCATCAGCGTCAGCCGCGGACGCGACGCGGCCGTCCACTGCGACGGCCAGGCGCATTTCGACCTCGCCGAAGGCGACCGGGTCTCGATGCGCCGTGCGCCGCACACGGCGCGCTTCCTGCATCCCGAGCACCACGACTACTTCGCGATGCTGCGGCAGAAGCTGCACTGGAGCGAAACGCCGGAGCGCCTCAATCCCGGCGGCAAGAACCGCGCTTGACCGCATGCTGCGCCTGCTGTCGATCCGCAACTTCGTCGTCGTCGACGCGCTGGACGTCGAGTTCGACGCCGGCTTCTCGGTCCTGACCGGCGAGACCGGCGCCGGCAAGTCCATCCTGCTCGACGCGCTCGGGTTGCTGCTGGGCGACCGTTTCGAGCTGCGGCAACTGCGCCCGGGCGCCGAGCGCGCGGAGCTCGCGGCGTCCTTCGACCTCGGCGCCCGCGACGGAGCCCATGGAGCCGCGCAGGCGTGGCTCTGCGCGCACGAGCTCGACGCCGGGCCCGAGCTGCTGCTGCGCCGCGTGCTCGATGCGCAGGGCAGGAGCCGCGCATGGATCAACGGCCGCCCCGCGACCCTCGCGCAGCTCGCCGAAGTGGGCGCGCTGCTCCTCGACCTGCACGGCCAGCACGCGCATCAGGCGCTCGCCGGCGCCGAGGCACAGCGCGAGCTCCTCGACGCCTTCGGCAAGCTCGCTGCGCTCGCCGCGGAGGTTGCCGCCGCATGGCGGACCTGGCGCGACGCGACCGACCGGCGCGACGCCGCCGCCGCCAATGCGCGCGCCAGTGCCGAGGAGCGCGAGCGCCTCGCCGAACGCCAGCACGATCTCGCAGCGCTCGCGCTCGTGCCCGGCGAATGGGACGAGCTTTCGGCGGCGCAGCGGCGCCTCGCCAACGCCGCGGGCCTGATCGACGCGACGACGCAGGCCTCGGCCGCCCTGTCCGAAGGCGACGACTCGCTGGCGACGCGCGTCGCCCAGCTGATCCATCGCCTGACGCAGGCGGCGGACCTCGATCCTGCGCTGGCTCCCGTCGTCGACCTCGTGTCGCCGGCTGCGATCCAGCTCGACGAGGCGGCGCGCGCGCTGCGCGACTACCAGCGCCGCCTCGATCTCGATCCGGCCGAGCTCGCCCGCGTCGAGGCGCGGCTGGGCGCCATCCACGACATGGCGCGCAAGCATCGCGTGCGCCCCGACGAGCTGCAGGCGCTGCAGGAAGCGACCGCCCAGCGCCTGCGCGAGCTCGATCAGGCCTCCGACGCGGTCGCGCTCGCACAGGCGGTCGAGGCGGCGCTCGCCCGCTACGATGCGCTCGCGCACGAACTCGGCGCAGGTCGCGCCGTGGCGGCGAAATCGCTGTCGAAGCGGGTCACCGCGACCATGCACGAGCTGGCGATGGCCGGGGGACGCCTCGAGATCGCGCTCAACCCCGAGAGCGCTCCGACCAGCCACGGGCGCGAGAGCGTCGAATTCCGGATCGCGACCCATCCCAAGCAGCCCGTCGGCCCGCTCGCGCGCGTCGCCTCCGGCGGCGAGCTCGCGCGCGTCGCGCTGGCGATCCACGTCGCGGCCAGTGACGTCGGCGACATCCCGACGCTGGTGTTCGACGAGGTCGACACCGGCATCGGCGGTCCGGTCGCGGCGACCGTCGGCCGCATGCTGCAGACGCTGGGCGCGCGCCGCCAGGTGCTGTGCGTGACCCACCTGCCCCAGGTCGCGGCGCACGCCGACCATCACTACCGGGTGGCCAAGACCGGCGACGGAGACAAGGTGGCTAGCGAGCTCGCGCAGCTCGCCTCGGCGGCGCGCATCGACGAGCTGGCGCGGATGCTCGCGGGCAGCGCGATCACGTCCAAGACGCGCGCGCACGCCAAGGAGCTCTACGAGCAGCACCGCCGCGGCGGCGCCGCCTGACGCTTCCTCGAGTGGTCCGGATGCCGCCGGGGTTGCCGCGCGGTGGCGGCGAAGCGGCGCGCGGTGGGCCGCAGCAGGGCCCGCGCGGTTCGATCAGCGGCGGGGGGAGTTCGACGCGGTCGCGATGTACGGCGACTTGGCGCGCGTGGCGTAGCGCGGCTTGGCGCGCGTGTGCGCGCTCTTGACCTTCACGACGTGCCCGCGCTTGGCCTTCGCCATCGCCAGCGTGCCGCCGGTCTCCAGCCAGTAGCGGACGCGCTGCGCGTCGGCGAAGCGCGTGTACTTGCCGATGGAGTCGAGCAGCACGATCACGAACGGCTTGCTCGCGATGTTCACCAGCATGACCACGCAATGGCCGGCTTCGTTGATGAAGCCGGTCTTCTGCAGCATGATGTCCCAGGCGTGGCCGCGCACCAGGGCGTTGGAATTCAGGAAGCCCAGCGTCCGGCCGGTCGGGCTGATCTCGACCGAATGCTCGGGCGTGGTCGTGAACTGGCGGATCAGCGGATAGTTCGCGGCCACCTGGATCAGCTTGGCGAGATCGACGGCGGTCGACACGTTCTGCGGCGACAGGCCGGTCGGATCCGAGTAATGGGTGTGGGTCATGCCGAGCTCGGCCGCCTTGGCGTTCATCGCCATCACCGCGGCCGGCGTGCCGCCCGGGTAATAGCGCGCGAGCGCCGACGCCGCGCGGTTCTCGGAAGACATCAGCGCCAGGCGCAGCATCTCGCGGCGCGACAGCGTCGCGCCCATGCCCAGCCGCGAATGGGTGCCCTTCAGGTAGTCGATGTCGTCCTGGTCGATCTCGATCGGCTCGTCCAGCGGCTGCTTGGCGTCGAGGACGACCATCGCCGTCATCAGCTTGGTCACCGAGGCGATCGGGGTCACTTCGTCGGCCGCCTTGGAATACACCGGCCGCTCGGTGTCGGCGTCGATGACCAGCGCGTTCGCCGATCC
>JBLMVY010000373.1:0-6443 GCA_050256935.1 Candidatus Levyibacteriota bacterium
CGAAGCCGCCGAAGGACAGCGGCGGGATGCCGGTGATGCCGGTGTGGCCGCCCAGCGATTCGAGGTTGCCGAACAGGAAATAGAGGCTGATGCCCCAGGCGATGGTGGCGAGCGGCAGGTAATGCCCCTGCATGCGCAGGGTGATGAATCCCAGCGCCAGCGCCACGACCAGGGTGATCGCGAGCCCGGCCGCCAGCGTGATCCACGGCGAGGTCCCATAGGTCGTGGTGAGGTACGCCGTCGTGTAGGCGCCCAGCCCGACGAAAGCGGCCTGCCCGAACGAGGTCTGGCCGGCGACGCCGGTCAGCAACACCAGTCCCAGCGTGACGATGCTGTAGAGCCCGATGTAGTTGCCCAGCGTCACCCAGAACTGCGGCGCGGCCGCCGGGATCGCGACCAGCACGGCGAGGAACGCGGCCGCCGCGATCCGTGGCCCCGTCAGCGCTTCACGCATCGCGCCTACTCGTCCTCGGCGTGATGGTGGGTGGTGAGGCTGCGCCACAGCAGCACCGGAATGATCAGCGTGAACACGATCACTTCCTTGAACGCGCTCGCCCAGAACGACGAATACGATTCCAGCAGGCCGACCAGCAGCGCGCCGACGGCCGCCAGCGGGTAGCTGACCAGGCCGCCGATGATCGCCCCGACGAATCCCTTGAGGCTCACCAGGAAGCCCGAGTCGTAGTAGACGGTGACGATGGGCCCGATCAGCACGCCCGAGAACGCGCACAGCAACGCGGCCAGCGCGAAGGTGAGCCCGCCGGCGAGGCTGGGCGAGATGCCGACCAGTCGCGCGCCGACGCGGTTGACCGCCGTCGCGCGCAGCGCCTTGCCGTGGAGCGTCGCGCCGAAGAACAGGTAGAGCGCGGCGATCAGCACCAGGCTCGCGAGCACGACCAGCAGGCTCTGCGCCGAAAAGGCGAGGTCGCCCCATTGCAGCGACGCCGACGAGAACGCCGGCGTGCGCGAGCCTTCCGCCCCGAAGAACCACAGCCCCAGTCCCGTCAGCGCCAGATGCACGGCGACGGAGACGATCAGCAGCACCAGCACGCTGGCGTCGGCGATCGGCTGAAAGACGATCCGGTACTGCAGCGGTCCCATCGCCGTCACCGCGGCGAGGGTGAGCGCCACCTGCACCGCCAGCGGGAACTGGCGCGGCGCCGCCCACCACACCAGCGCGGCGATCAGCGCCGGAACGCCGACCCACAGGGCGAGGCGCAGCGGCAGTCGCGCGTACTCGCCACGGCGCAGCGTCGCCATCGCCTCGACCGCGCCGGCGACGAGCGCCAGGCCCAGCAGCAGGCCGACGGTGCCCGGAGGCTTCCCGAGCTGCAGCCCGGCCAGCGTCAGCGTGCCGTAGGCGACGAATTCCCCCGCCGGCACCCAGATGACGCGGGTGACGGTGAACACCAGCACCAGCGCGAGCGCGAGCAGCGCATAGATCGCGCCGTTGGTGATGCCGTCCTGCGCGAGCAGCGCCGCAATCGAGAGGTCCATCGTCGGAAGGTCATTGTCGGGGTGTCGGGCCGCAGCGGGTGAACGCGATCACGGCGGCCCATGCCAAACGGGCCGGAGGGAGCGCTCCGGCCCGTCCGACCACCGCGTTCAGCCCGCGTCTACCTGGCCAGCACCCATTTCCCGTTCTCGATGCGGATCATCACCCGCGCGCGATTGTCGAGGCCGTTGTGGTCCTGCGGCGTCATGTTGAACACGCCGTGCGTGCCGACCACCGACGCCGTCTCCAGGGCGTCGCGCAGCGCGGCGCGGAACTCGGGCGTCCCGGGCCTGGCCTTCTTCAGCGCCTCGGGCACCGCCTGGGTGAGGAGCAGATAGGCGTCGTAGGCGTGACCGCCGAACGTCGCCCGGCTGCCCGCGCCGTACTTCGCCTCGTACTGGGTCACGTAGCCCTGCGCGACCTTCTTGATCGGATTGCTGTCGGGAAGCTGCTCCCACACCAGCATCGGCCCGATCGGCAGTTCCGTTCCGTTGCCTTCCTTGCCCAGCACGCGCAGGAAATCGGGATTGGCCACGCCGTGCGTCTGGTAGATCCTGCCCTTGTAGTGGCGGGCGATCAGCTCCTTCTGCGGCGTGGCGCCGGGCGTGCCGGCGGCGCCGATCAGGATCGCATCCGGATGTGCTGCCATCAGCTTCAGCACCTGCCCGGTCACCGAGGCGTCGTTGCGGTTGTACTTCTCCTCGGCGACCACGCGGATGCCGGCGGTCTGCGCCGAGCGGCGGATCTCGGAGAGCCAGCTGTCGCCATAGGCGTCGTTGAACCCGATGTAGCCCAGCGTCTTGACGCCGCTCGCCTTCATGCTGACGGCGATGGCGTCGGCCATCAGCGAATCGCTCTGCGGCGTCTTGAACACCCAGTAGGTCCTGGGATTGGCGGGATCGACGATGCGCGCCGACGCCGCCATCGAGATCATCGGCGTCTTCGCATTGGCGACGATGTCGACCATGGCCAGCGAGTTGGGGGTGATCGTCGAGCCGAGGATCACGTCCGCATGGTCCTCGCTGATCAGCTTGCGCGTGTCGGTGACCGCGCGCGTCGTGTCGGACGCGTCGTCGAGGACGATCCAGTCGACCTTCTCCCCGGCGATGGACTTGGGCAAAAGCTCGATGGTGTTGCGCTCCGGAATGCCCAGCGACGCCGCGGGCCCCGTCGCGGACACGATCACGCCGACGGTGATGTCGGCCGAGGCCGGCGACGCGACGCCGAGGCACAGCGCAGCGGCGGCGACCGCCGGAACGATGATTCGCTTCATTCGATTTCCCCCGTTCTGATTCATGGTCGGATGCTCTGCTCCCGGTGCCCTTCGGCGGCGGCCCTGGGTCCTAGCGCTTGACCGCGTCGCGGATTTCCCGCAGCAGCAAGATGTCCTCCGGCGGCGCCGATGGCGCTGGCGGCGCCGGCGGGGCCTCGCGCTTCAGGCGGTTGATCTGCTTCACCATCAGAAAGATGATGAACGCGAGGATCAGGAAATTGATCGCGACGGTGATGAAGTTGCCGTAGGCGAACAGCGGCACGCCGGCCTTGGTCAGCGCGTCATAGGTCATCGGCCCCGCGTATCCCGCGGGCGGCGCCTTGAGCACGATGAAGTAGTTGGAGAAGTCGAGGCCGCCGAAGATCCTGCCGACGACCGGCATGATGAGGTCCTTGACCAGCGAATCGACGATCTTGCCGAACGCCCCGCCGATGATCACGCCCACCGCGAGGTCGACGACGCTGCCCTTGACCGCAAATTCCCGGAACTCGCTCGCAAACGACATGGACTGGCCTCCTGGGTCGAATCAACGCTTCTCCCGCCGGTCGCGGCCGGGAGCCCCCCGCTTCAGACGGCGGCCTCGCCCGACTCCCCGGTGCGGATGCGCAGCACCTGGTCGACCGCCGTCACGAAGATCTTTCCGTCGCCGATCTTGCCGGTGCGCGCCGCCTTGATGATCGCCTCGATCGCCCGCTCGACCAGCGCATCGGCGAGCACCATCTCGACCTTCACCTTGGGCAGGAAATCGACGACGTATTCGGCGCCGCGGTAGAGCTCGGTGTGACCCTTCTGCCGCCCGAATCCCTTGACTTCGGTGACGGTCAGCCCGGTGACGCCGACCTCGGACAGGGCTTCGCGCACCTCGTCGAGCTTGAACGGCTTGATGATCGCTTCGATTTTCTTCATGGGAACGCCCGCGGCGGGAAGGGGATTGCCCGGCAAAGGATACACGAACCCGCGCCCGGCGCGCCGTGGCTGCGGGTCGCGGCCGCTAGGGCGCGCCCACGCTCTCCCACTCGTTCCACGCGGAGGTGATCGGGTAGCGCCAGTCCTTCCCGAAACCCCGCGGCGTGATGCGGATGCCCACGGCGGCCTGGCGGCGCTTGTACTCGTTGATCTTGATCAGGCGCACGACGCGGCGCACGTCGGCAGCCGGATAGCCGCGGGCGACGATGTCGGCCGGCGCCAGGTCCTGCTCGACATAGGCTTCGAGTATCCCGTCGAGCACGTCGTAAGGTGGCAGCGAATCCTGGTCGGTCTGGTTGGGCCGCAGTTCGGCCGAGGGCGCCCGGGTGAGGATCCGCTCGGGAATGACGCGCCCGAGGCTGTTGCGGTGCCGGGCGAGCCGGTAGACGAGGGTCTTGCTGATGTCGCGGAGCACGGCGAAGCCGCCGGCCATGTCGCCGTAGAGGGTCGCGTAGCCGACGGCCATCTCCGACTTGTTGCCCGTGGTCAGGACGATCGACCCCGACTTGTTCGACAGCGCCATCAGCAGCGTCCCGCGAATGCGTGCCTGGATGTTCTCCTCGGTCGCATCGACGGGCAGACCGGCGAACGCCGTCGACAGCGAGTCCAGGAACGCGCCGAACATCGGACCGATCGGCAGCTCCTCGTAGCGCACGCCGACGATCCCCGCCATCTCGCGGGCATCCTCGAGGCTGATCGGCGCGCTGTATTGCGACGGCATCATCACCGCGCGCACCCGGTCGCTGCCCAGCGCGTCGACGGCGACCGCGAGCGTCAGCGCCGAATCGACACCGCCGGAAAGACCGATGATCACGCCGGGAAACCGGTTCTTGCCGACGTAATCGTGCACTCCCATCACCAGCGCCTGGTAGACATGCGGCTCGAGCGCGGCGTCGAGACCCCCGCGCACCGCCCTCGGCGCGCCGTTCTCGACGGTGGCGAGCGCGACGGTCTCGTGCCAGGCCGGCAATTGCTGCAAGATGCCGCCGTCGGACCCCATCACGAAGGAAGCGCCGTCGAACACCAGCTCGTCCTGGCCGCCGACGCGGTTGACGTAGACGATCGGCAGTCCCGTCTCGCGCGCCCGCGCGGCCACCTGCGCGATGCGCGCCGCCTGCTGCCGCGTGTGGTAGGGAGACCCGTTGGGGACGACGATCAGCTGCGCACCGGCGGCACGGGCCTGCGCCGCGGGCCCGGGATACCAGCAGTCCTCGCAGATGATCGCGCCGACGCGCAGGCCCTCGACCTCGAACACGCAGGGCTCCCCGCCGGGCGCGAAGTAGCGCTCCTCGTCGAACACCGTGTAATTGGGGAGGCGCTGCTTGCGGTAGATGCGGTCGACGCGCCCGTCGCGCAGCACGGCCAGCGCGTTGTAGCGCCGCCCCTGCTCGCGCTCGGGAAAGCCGACCAGCGCGACGATGCCGCTCACCTGGGCCGCGAGCGCCGCGAGCTCGGCAGCGCAGGCATCGAGGAAGGCCGGCCGCAGGACGAGATCCTCGGGCGGGTAGCCGCACAGCGACAGCTCCGGGGTCACGACCAGCGATGCACCCGCACGCCGCGCCCCATGGATGGCGTCGAGCAGCGCCTGCGCGTTGCCCGAGAGGTCGCCGAGCCTCTGGTTGAGCTGCGCCAGCGCGATCTTCATCCAAAAATGTTAGCACGCGCCTCGCGGCCGACGCCTGCACGAGCGGCGCTTGAGCGCGCATCCGGCAACGGCGACAATCGGGACAACGCCATGCACGTACCCGTTCCCTTCTCCGCGTCGCGACCGCCGGTCGCCGCCTCTCCGCTGATCCGCGACGACGTCGACCTCGCGTCGATCGCCCCCGGCGACTGGGACCGGCTCGCCGGCGCCACGCCGCTGCTGTCCCACGCCTATTTCACCGCATTGCATGCGTCGGGCTGCGCCTCCCCCGAGACCGGTTGGACGCCGCGCTTCCTGACCGCATGGAACCGCGGCGAGCTCGCCGGCGCGATGCCGCTGTACGCAAAGGCGCACAGCTACGGCGAGTACGTCTTCGACTGGGGCTGGGCCGATGCCTACCGTCGCCATGGCCGGCGCTACTACCCGAAGCTCCTCGCCGCGATCCCCTTCACGCCGGTGTCGGGTCCGCGCATCCTCGCGCCGGAGCCTGCGACCCGCCGCGCGCTGCTCGATCGCGCGCTCTCCGAGATGCGCCGCGGCCATTCGTCGCTTCACGTGCTGTTCACCGACGAGGTGCAGGCGCGCGAGGGCGTCGCGGCCGGCATGCTGGAGCGCGACGGCGTGCAGTTTCACTGGCGCAACGACGGCTACCGCGATTTCGCCGACTTCCTGTCGGCGTTCAACCACGACAAGCGCAAGAAGATCCGGCAGGAGCGCCGCCGCCTCGACGCGGCGGGCGTCGTGTTCACGCGCAAGCGCGGGCGCGACATCACCGCCGCCGACTGGGCGTTCTTCTTCGAGTGCTACGAGCGGACCTATGCCGCCCACCACTCGACGCCGTACCTGTCGCTCGAGTTCTTCGAGCGCATCGGCGCGACCCTGTGCGACCACCTGCTGCTGGTGCTGGGGTCGCGCGAAGGACGCCCGCTGTGTGCGGCGCTCGACGTTCACGACTCGGCGACGCTGTGGGGGCGCTACTGGGGCACACGCGAATACGTGCCCGGCCTCCACTTCGAGGCCTGCTATTACCAGGCGATCGAATTCTGCATCGAGCGCCGCATCGC
>JBLMVY010000374.1:0-6023 GCA_050256935.1 Candidatus Levyibacteriota bacterium
CCGCTGTCGCTGATCCTCTGGCAGAGCCTGCTGTCGGCGCCCTTCTTCGACGCCCGCAAGACCGTCGGCCTCGACGCCTACCGCTTCATCTTCGCCGACGCGGATTTCTGGAAGGCGCTCGTCAATTCGCTGCTGATCGCCAGCGGCATGACCCTGATCGCGGTCCCGCTGGGCGGTGCGCTCGCCTTCGTCATGGAGCGCACCGACCTGCCGGGCAAGCGGATCATCGAGCCGCTGATCCTGGTTCCGAGCTTCGTGTCGCCGATGGTGCTGGCCTTCGGCTATGTCGTCGCCGCCGGTCCGGTCGGGTTCTACTCGGTGCTCGCCACCAGGATCTTCGGCGGCGTCCCCTGGGGCATCTATTCGGTCCCGGCGATGGCGGTGATCGCCGGGCTCACCCACGTCCCCAACGTCTACATCTACGCCTCGTCGGCACTGAAGAACCTGGGCTCGGACGTCGAGGAGGCCGCCAGGATCGCGGGGGCGTCGCCGCTCGCCGTCGCGCTGTCGGTGAGCCTGCCGCTGATCATGCCCGCGCTGCTCTTCTCGGCGGTGCTGGTGTTCTTCCTCGGCCTCGAGCTCTTCGGGCTGCCGCTGGTGCTGGGCGACCCCGAGGGCCATCTCGTGCTGTCGACCTATCTGTACGAGCTGACCAACAAGCTCGGCACGCCGTCGTATCACCTGATGGCGGCAGTGGCGATGTGCATCGTCGCCATGACCGTTCCGCTGGTCGTGCTGCAGCGCAGGCTCCTGCAGAACACCCGCAAGTACGCGACCATCCGCGGCAAGGCCGGACGCCTGCGCGAGTTGCCGCTCGGCCGCTGGAAATGGCCGGCGATGACGCTCGCCTGCCTGTTCCTGCTGGTCAGCGTCGCCGTCCCGCTGTCGGGCGTCGTGCTGCGCGCCTTCGTCACCAACTGGGGATTCGGCGTCAGCGTCATCGACGCCCTGACCCTCGACAACTTCCGCTCGGTCCTCGAGGAGCCGACGCACACGCGCGCGATCTGGAACACCGTGCTCCTCGGCACCGTCGGCGGAGCGATCACCGTCGCCTGCTACACGGCGATCGGCTTCGCGACCCATCGGCGCAACGACGCCTGGTCGCGCATCGTCGATTTCCTGGTGCTGGCCCCGCGCGCCGTGCCGGGGCTGCTGATCGGTCTGGCCTTCCTGTGGGTGTTCCTGTTCTTCCCCCCGCTGACCCCGCTGCGCACGACGATCTTCAGCATGTGGCTCGCCTACAGCGTCGTCTGGCTCGCCTACGGCATGCGCCTCATCTCGTCGTCGCTGATGCAGGTCGGCACCGAGCTCGAGGAGGCCGCGCGCACCGTCGGCGCATCGCGCGGCAGGATCTCGCGCGAGATCACGCTGCCGCTGATCCGTGCCGGACTCCTGGGGTCGTGGCTGCTGGTGTTCATGATCTTCGAGCGCGAGTACTCCACCGGCGTCTACCTGCTCGCCCCGGGCACCGAGGTCATCGGCGCCGAGCTGGTGTCGCTGTGGCAGGGCGGCGCGATCGACGTCGTCGCCGCGCTGGCGCTGATCAACATCGTCCTGGTGCTGGGCGGCCTCGCGGTCGCGCTGCGCGCGGGCGTGCAGCTTCGCGACTAGCCGGCGTCCCTTCCCGACCCCGAGTCCCGCCATGCCCGAGCTTCGCGTCGACGACCTGCACCTGCGCTACGGCGACAACCCGATCCTCAACGGCGTCGCGCTGACGCTCGCGCGCGGCGAGGTCGTGTCGCTGCTCGGACCCTCGGGCAGCGGCAAGACCACGCTGCTGCGCGCCGTCGCCGGACTCGAGACCCCGCACCAGGGCACGATCCGCATCGCCGGCCGGACCGTGTTCGAAGGCGCATCGGGCACCGACGTCCCGGCCGAGGGCCGCAACCTGGGCCTGGTGTTCCAGTCCTACGCGCTGTGGCCGCACAAGACGGTGTTCGACAACGTCGCCTATGCGCTGCGGCTGCGCAAGGTGGCATCGGCCGAGATCGGCTCGCGTGTCGAGGAGGTGCTGCGCCAGCTGTCCCTCGACCATCTCGCCGGGCGCTTTCCGCACCAGCTCTCGGGCGGGCAGCAGCAGCGGGTGGCGCTCGCGCGCGCCCTGGTCTACAACCCGCCGGTGATCCTCCTCGACGAGCCGCTGTCGAACCTCGACGCCAAGCTGCGCGAGGAAGCGCGGGCGTGGCTGCGCGAGCTGATCGTGCGCATGCAGCTGTCGGCCCTCTGCGTGACCCACGACCAGGGCGAGGCGCTGGCGATCTCCGATCGCATCCTGCTGCTCAACGGCGGCAGGATCGAGCAGGAGGGGACGCCGCAAGAGATGTACGGCGATCCGGCGACGCTGTTCGCCGCCGACTTCATGGGCAGCAACAACCGCCTCGCCGGGCGCGTCGTCGAGATCCGCGACGGCGCCGCGCTGCTCGAGGGCGATGGCTGGCGGCTGTGGGGGACGGCACGATCGCAGACGGCGGGCGGCGCCGAGGGCACCGGCGTGATGCGCCTCGAGCGCATGCGCATCGCCGCCGGCCCCGGCGAAAACCGGATCGCCGCCACCCTCGCGACGTCGATGTACCTCGGCGACAAGTGGGAACACCTGTTCGCGCTGGGGAACCTGCGCCTGCGCGCCCACGGCGACCGCCCGCTGGCTGCGGGGCAGCACTGGCTGGAGTTCCCGCGCCAGGATCTCTGGGTGTTCTGATGCCGCCGCGCAGGCCCCCGCCGGGGCCCGCGCGGATTCGCCCCCTCGCCATGCTCGGCATCGGCCCGCGCAGCCGGGGCGATATGATCGGTGGCGTGGCCGGCCGTCGCGTCGGCGGCAAGGCGACGAGGAGGCGGCCGTGCGCGTGCTGCTGATCGAGGATTCCCCGACGCTGCGCGCCGACCTCGCGCAGGCACTCTCGCGCGCCGGGCATGCGGTCGATGCCGCTCCGGATGTCCGCAGCGCCTGCGGCTTCATCGACACCTACGACTACGACCTGATGGTGCTCGACCTGATGCTGCCGGACGGCGACGGCCTCGACGTGCTCGCCCGCCTGCGCGCGAGACCGCGGTCGACCCGTGTCCTCGTCCTGTCGGCGCGCGACCAGGTCGACGATCGCGTCGCCGCGCTGAACCGCGGCGCGGACGACTACCTGGTTAAGCCCTTCGCGCTGAACGAGCTGGAAGCGCGCCTTGGCGCCCTCGCCCGCCGGCGCTACGAGGAGGACGCGCCACGCCTCGTCCATGGGCGCCTCACCGTCGACACCGCAGCACGGCTCGCGATCGGTCCCCAGGGACCGATCGCGCTGTCCCCCAAGGAGTACGCGCTGCTCGAGCTGCTGCTGCGCGAGCGCGGGCACGTTCTCACGCGTGGCACCCTGTTCGAGCGCCTGTATGCAGGACACAGCGCCGCCTCCGACAAGGTGATCGAGGTGCTGGTGAGCACCCTGCGCGCCAAGCTCGCGCGCGCAGGCGTGGACGATCCGATCGAGACCCGCCGCGGATTCGGCTATGTGGTGGCCTGAGCCGCGCGGCGGGTCGCTGCAGCGCCGGCTGACCGCGGGCCTGCTGCTGGGCCTCGGAGTACTGTTCGCGGTGCTGTTCGCGGCACTCGCCGCCGGCGTCGATCGCGCGCTGAACGTGCGCCTCGATGCCTACCTGCTGCGCCGCAGCGACACCGTGGCCGCGCTGTTGCGCATCGAGGACGGAGCCGGGCACGCCACCGAACGCGCGGCGCTGATGCCCGAATTCGGCGCCAACGGCCACGAGGACTTCTACGCCGTCTGGGACGCCGACGGCCACGTGCTGCAGCGCTCGCTGTCGGTGGGCCGCGGACGCCTCGCCGCCCCGCCGCAATGGCCGCTCGCCACGCCTCTGTTCTACGACCTCGTGCTCCCCGACGGGCATCGGGGCCGCGCGGTGGCGAAGAAGGCGCTGGTGGGCGCTGCAGGCCGACTGCAGCCGGTCACCATCGTCGTCGCGCAGGAGCGCGAGGACGTCGATCGCTTCAGGCGCAGCCTGCGCTATGGCATGCTCGCCGCGACCGCGCTCGGACTGCTGCTCGCCGCCCTGCTCGCGGCGCTCATGGTGCGCTGGGCGTTCGCACCGGTGCACAGGCTGGGCGCCCAGAGCAAGGCCCTCGATCCGGAGCAGCCTGCGCCGCGGCTGGACGACGGGCGCCTGCCGCGCGAGTTGCGGCCGCTCGCCGCTTCGATCGACCAGGCCTTCGCCCGCCTCTACGCCGCCATCGGTCGCGAGCGCCGCTTCGCCCGCGACGTCGCGCACGAGTTGCGCACGCCGCTCGCCGAGCTTCGCACCCGCGCCGAGCTTGCGCTGTCCGCTGGCGATGCCGCGGCGGTGCGCACCGCGCTGGAGAGTGCGCTGGAAGCCGGCGGACGCCTGCAGCAGAGCGTCGACGGACTGCTCGCGCTGGCCCGCTACGAGTCCGGCCAGGAGCGCCCGCAGGAGGAACCCGTGGACCTGCTCGCGCTGCTCGCGCAGCCCCGCGCGCGACTCGAAGACGAGGCCCGCATGCGCGGCATCCGCCTGGCGCCGATGCCGGCAGGCGAGTGCTGGGTGCAAAGCGACCCGGTGCTGCTGGCGCGGATCCTCGACAACCTGCTCGGCAATGCCGTCGCCCACGCGAGCCCGGACGGGGAGATCGCCGTCGGCGTGGAGCGCGAAGCGACCGGCGTGCGGCTCACCATCCGCAACACCGCCCGCGACCTCGCCGCCGACGACCTCGCGCACTTCGGCGAACGCTTCTGGCGCCGGCGCGCCACCCCTGGCAGCGCCCACGCAGGCCTCGGCCTCGCGCTGTCGCGCAGCATCGCCGCGGTGCTGCGCCTCGACCTCGAGTTCCGCCTGGTCGACGGCATGCTCGAGGCCCGTCTCGGCCCGCTGCGCTCACTCTAGGCGCACGGCCACCGCGGGCGGCGCGGACCCCATGGGCGCAACCCGCGCGACGGGTCCCATGGCCCTGCCCGCGTTCGCAGCTTAAGCGCTTCCAAAGCTTCGCCCGGCAAGCTGGCGGCCTTCTCGCCCAAGGTCCGACGCCATGCGCCTGCGCACTCTCATCATCGTCCTCGGCCTGCTGCCGATGGCGCCTGTCGCCACCGCCGCCAGCGCCGTGCTCAAGGTCAGCGCCGAGCAGGAACGCGCGCTCGGGCTGCGCGTCGCCCGCGCGCAGGCGGCGACGCAGGTGCTGATCCGGCACCTGCCGGGCAACGTGACCGCCGGCCTCGAGCGCTCGGGGGCCGTCACCGTGCCCTATGCCGGCGTGGTGACGCAGGTGCTGCACATGGAAGGCGAGAAGCTCGCCCGCGGCGCCACACTGGCGATCGTGCAAAGCAACGAGGTCGCGCAGCTCGGCGCACGGTCGCAGCGCGCCGCCGCCGAGGCGACGCTCGCGGGGCAGCGCGCGGCGCGCGACCGGACGCTGCTCGACGAGGGGGTGATTCCGCGCTCCCGGCTCGAGGAGAGTCATGCCCGGCAGCGACAGGCGGAAGCCGACGTCGCCGAGGCGCAGCTCGGCCTCGCCCTGGCGCCCCGGGGCAGCGCGCCGGCGGGCCATTACGAACTGCGCTCGCCCATCGCGGGGCGGGTGCTGCGCCGCGACGTGCAGCCGGGCGATGCGGTCACGGCCGGCGCGCAGGCATTCCTGATCGGTGACGACGGCGCACTGGACGTGACGCTGCGCGTGCCGCTGGAAGCCGCGGCACGCCTTCGCGCAGGCGGCGAGGCGCGCCTGTCCGGCAATCCCGCGGTGCGCGGGCGGGTCGTGTCTGTCGCGGCGGCGACCGAGCGCGGCAGCCAGACGGTGCCCGTGCGCACCCGCTTCGGCCCGGACGCCGGCCTGGTGGTGGGGCAGCAGGTGGCGGTCGACGTCGCGCTGCCGGCCGTCGCCGGCGCCCTGAGCGTCCCGCAGGCGGCCGTCGTCCGCAAGGCCGACACCGCCTACACGTTCGCCCGCGCCGCGGGCGGCTTCCGCGCGGTCCCCGTGCAGGTGCTCGGGGAGGCCTCCGATGGCCTGGTCGTCAGGGGCG
>JBLMVY010000375.1:0-9690 GCA_050256935.1 Candidatus Levyibacteriota bacterium
GCCCGCCGCCGCAGGCGCGGCGATCGAGGCCGCGTCGGCGCCGCGACCCTCGCGCTGGCGTGCGGAGCTCGACCGGCTGGACGCCAGCCTGAGGCTGCGTCTGCTGGCGGCTCGCGGCGCCCGCGAGCACTGGATTGCGGCGCAATTCGACCTCACCGACATCGCCTCCAAGGTGCGCAACCTGGACGCGGCGCGCGTCGCAGCACCCGACACTCGCCTCTATCTCGCGTCGCTCGCGTTCGCGTGCATGCAGCCGACCAAGCCGCAGCTTCCGGCCTGCGCCGCCGTCGACCGCCTCGCCGACTGGTCGGTGCGCGACGGCGGCAACGGCGTTCCCGCGTTCCTGCTCGGGTACCGGGCGCTCGAGCGCGGCGAGGCCGACGCCGCCGTCGCGTACGTGCAGGAAGCGGCTGCGGCGCCGCGCTTCGACGACTACTGGAGCCAGGGCCCGCAGCAATGGTGGGGGTACCTGTCCGGGTACCCGCTGGACATCGATCCCGCCGCCAAGGCGAAGGCTGCCGAAACCTACGCGCTGGAGCACGACCTGGGCTGGGCCTACGCGCTGCGTGCCCTGTGCGCCGAGCCCAAGGTGCGGGCCGAGCCCCTGCGCGCCGCCTGCGCCAGGCTCGGCCAGGCGATGGGCGAGCGCGCGGCGACCTTCGCCCTGCGCAGGGCCGGAGCGCGCGTCGCGGAGATCGACGCCGCCGATGCCGCGGCGCGTGCGGCGGCGCAGGCGCTGGCGGCGCGAATCCTCGAGGCGAGTGCGGCATGCACGATCGCCGAACCGGATTTCGACGGCGCGCTCGAGTCGCCCGATGCGCAGGCCCGCGAGCGCGGCGTCCGCGAATTCGCGGCGTGGGTCGGCGCGCAGGAGAAGCTCGGCGAGGTCGCGGCCTGCGAACGCCGCGTCGCGGCGGCCCGGCGACGCTAGCGGCGCGCCGAAACCCGGCGCGCGTCCGTCGCCGCTAACGGTCGCGGCAGACCGGGCACTCCGGGTCGCGCGGCACCGTGAGCTCGCGCCAGTGCATCGCCAGCGCGTCGAGCACCAGGAGGCGCCCGGCGAGCGAAGTCCCGGCGCCGGCGACGAGCTTCAGCGCTTCGGCGGCCTGGGTCGCCCCGACGATGCCGACCACGGGCGCGAACACGCCCATGGTCGCGCAGCGGGTCTCCTCCAGTTCGTCGCCATCGCCAAACAGGCAGTGGTAGCAGGGGCTCTCGGCATCGCGCGCATCGAATACCGCGACCTGGCCGTCGAAGCGGATCGCGGCGCCCGACACCAGCGGCTTGCCGGCCGCCACGCAGGCCCGGTTGATCGCATGCCGGGTCGCGAAATTGTCCGAGCAGTCGACGACGACATCCGCGACCGCGACCAGGCTCGCGAGCTCGACCGGGCCGACGCGGCTCGGGACCCGCCGCAATGCGATCTCGGGATTGATCGCTGCGAGCCGCGCGGCGGCGGCGTCGACCTTGGGGGCGCCGATGTCGGCCGTCGCGTACAGGATCTGGCGCTGCAGGTTGGTCAGGTCGACGCGGTCGGCATCGCACAGCGTGATCGTCCCGACGCCGGCGGCGGCGAGGAACTGGGCGACCGGGGCGCCGAGTCCGCCCATGCCGACGACGAGCGCGTGCGCCGCGGCGAACTTCGCCTGGGCATCGGGGCCGAGCTCGTTGAGCAGGATGTGCCGGCTGTAGCGAAGTAGCTGCGGATCGTCCATGTCGGTGGCGGTAGCGCTGGCGCCGCAAACCACGACGCCCGGTCGAGGGCCGGGCGTCGTCGGGCTGTCGCTGCGCCCGGCGCGCGGCCGGGCGTGATCGCGTCGTCGTCGGGCCCGGTTACTGCGCCTTCGATTGCCCCGGCGTCGAGTCCGTCTTCGCCGATGCGATCACCGGCGATCCCTTGAGGAAATTCATCGCCTGCTTCAGCTGGAAGTCGTCGGCGGAGCCGAACTCCACGCGCGGCGGCAGCACGTCGATCTGGCCGGTGTCGGGCTTGGCTTTGGCTTGCGGCGCCGGCGCCGCCGCATCCTTCGCCGCGCCGGCCTTGGTCGCTGCGCCGGATCCCGGGACGTCCAGGTGATGGACGAGATTCGCCTCGCGAATCCGGATCATGGGCTCGCGTCCGTCGTCGACCGCGATGTCGGGCACGATCCCGGTGGCCTGGATCGAGCGCCCCGACGGCGTGTAGTAGCGCGCCGTCGTGAGCTTGAGCCCCGTGTTGTTCGTCAGCGGCAGGATGGTCTGGACCGAGCCCTTGCCGAAGGTCTGCACGCCGAGGATGGTCGCGCGCTTGTGATCCTGCAGGGCGCCGGCGACGATCTCGGACGCCGACGCCGTGCCGCCGTCGACCAGCACGACCATCGGCACGGTCTTGATGCCTGCGGGAAGGTCGGCGAGGTAGTCGCTGCCGCGGCGCAGGTAGTTCTCGCTCGAGGCCGTCAGGCGCATGTGCGAATCGGGGGTGCGGCCATCGGTGTAGACGACAAGCGCATCCTTGTGCAGGAACGTCGCCCCGACCGCCACCGCCTGGTTGAGCAGGCCGCCCGGGTCGCTGCGCAGGTCGAGCACCAGGCCCTTGAGCGGCCCCTTCGCGTAGAGCGTCTTCACCGCCTTCGCGACGTCGGCGCCGGTGTCCTCCTGGAACTTGCGCACGCGGATGTAGCCGTAGCCCGGCTCGAGGGCCTTGGAGACGACGCTCTTGACGTTGATCACCTCGCGGACCAGCGTGAACGTCAGCGGCGCATCGACGCCCTTGCGCAGCACCGTCAGCACGACGGTCGATCCCGGCTTGCCGCGCATCTTGTCGACGGCCTTGTTCAGCGCCAGCCCCTGCGTCGCGGTGTCGTCGATCTTGACGATCAGGTCACCGGCCTGGATCCCGGCCTTGAACGCCGGCGTGTCCTCGATCGGCGAGATCACGCGGATCGCGCCGTTCTCCACGCCGACCTCGATGCCGAGGCCGCCGAACTTGCCCTGGGTGTCGACCTGCAGCTCCTTGAACGCCTCGGCGTCGAGGAAATCCGAGTGCGGGTCGAGGCCCCGGACCATGCCGGTGATCGCCTCGTGGATCAGCTTGTCGTCGGAAACCGGATCGACGTAATCGTTCTTGATCTTGCCGAACACCGCCGACAGCAGCTGCAGGTCCTCGTAGGGGATCGGCAGCCGGGATTCGCGTTGCGCGAAAACCGAGATGTTCAGGGAAAGCAGCACGCCCAGGACGGTTCCAACCCCGATCCAGGACGCCTTCTTGATGCCTTCGCGCATTGACAGCCTCGACTCGTAAGCGTGGTCCGCAGGCGGGTCGCGCGGGTCGGACGATCTCGCCGCCGGCAGCCATGCGGAATTGATTCAATGGAGTATACGCCTGCCCCAGCACCGGAAATCCGGCCGCGGACGACGTCTTGCGGCCCCGCGGCCCCCACCGGGGCGTCGGGCCTTGTTGCATCGGACCTGCTGCCTTAGGCCGCCCCCCGGCCCGCAAGTTCCTGCCGGTGCGCTTCCGGCGGCGAGGGGCCGGCGCCCGGTGTCAGAACCGCAGCAGCGAATGGCCGGTCATCTCCGGCGGCTTGGGCAGCCCCATCAGGGCGAGCAGCGTGGGCGCGATGTCCTGCAGGGCGCCGTCCGGCGCCATGCCCGCCGGACGCCCGACGTACACGAAAGGCACGCGATTCAGGGTGTGCGCGGTATGGGCCTGGCCGGTGCCGGCGTCGTGCATCTGCTCGGCGTTGCCATGGTCGGCGGTGATCACCACTTCTCCGCCCCGGCGGCGCGTCGCGTCGACCACGCGGCCGATGCACGCGTCGAGCGTCTCGATCGCGCGGCGGGCGGCCTCGAAGTTCCCCGTATGCCCGACCATGTCGCCGTTCGCGTAATTGCACACGATCGCGTCGTAGCGGCCGCTGTCGATCGCCTCGACCAGCCGGTCGGTGACCTCCACCGCGCTCATCTCCGGCTGCAGGTCGTAGGTGGCGACCTTGGGCGAGGGCACCAGCACACGGTCCTCGCCCGGATAGCGCGCCTCGGTGCCGCCATTGAAGAAATAGGTGACGTGCGCGTACTTCTCGGTCTCGGCGATGCGCAACTGGGAGAGTCCCAGCCGCGAGATGTATTCGCCGAAGCTGTTCTCGATCGTCTGCGGCGCGAAGGCGACCGGCAGCCTCGAGAACTCGTCGCCATAGCTCGTGAGGCAGACGAAGCGCGCGAGCTTCGGCACCCGGGACCTCGCAAAGCCGGCGAAGGCCGGGTCGGTCAGCGCGCGGGTCATCTGTCGCGCCCGGTCGGCGCGGAAGTTCATGAACACGACGACGTCGCCGTCGACCATGCGCGTCGCCTCCCCCGCCGCATCGACGATCGCCGTGGGCTTGACGAATTCGTCGTTCTCGCCGCGGGCGTAGGCCGCGGCGAGCCCCTGCGCGGCAGTCGCCGCGCGGTACTGCGCCGCGCCGTCGACGAGCAGGGCGTAAGCAGGGGCGACGCGCTCCCAGCGCTGGTCGCGATCCATCGCGTAATAGCGGCCGCAGATCGACGCGACGCGCACGCTGGAATGGCGCGCGCAGACCGCCTCGATGTACGCGAGCGAGGCTGCAGCGCTCCTGGGCGGCGTGTCGCGGCCGTCGAGGAACGCGTGGATCGCCACCCGCGGCGCGCCACCGGCCGCCGCCATGTCGACCATCGCGGCGATCTGCCGCTCGTGGCTGTGCACGCCCCCCGGCGACAGCAGGCCGAGGACGTGCAGCGTCGAATTGCCGTCCTTCGCGGCCGCGACCGCGTCGCAGAGCGCCGGATTGCGCTGGAACTGGCCGTCGCGAATCGCGACGTCGATGCGCGTGTAGTCCTGGTAGACGATTCGGCCCGCCCCGATGTTCAGGTGGCCGACCTCCGAATTGCCCATCTGGCCCTCGGGCAGGCCGACGCGCAGCTCGGACGCGTCGATCGACGCATGCGGGCAGGTGGCGAGGAGTTCGCGCCAGCGGGGCGCATTGGCGCGCGTGATCGCATTGTCCGCCGCGTCCTGGCGGCAACCGAAACCGTCGAGGATCAGCAGAACGACCGGACGCACCGCGGGCCTGGCGGCCGCAGCCTGCGGCGCGGGCCGAGTCGATGGAGGCATCAGGGTGTCCATCGCCGATACGTTATCATTTCGCACCTTGCAGTCCTCCTGGATGTTCATGGAATTCCTCCAAAAGAACTGGTCGCTCGCGCTGGTGTTCGTCGTGTCCGGCGCCATGCTGCTGTGGCCGCTGATCAAGCGCCGCCTGTCGTCGACCGAGCAGGTCAGCACGCTGGAGGCGACGCGCCTCATCAACAGCGAGAACCCGCTGCTGCTCGACGTGCGCGAGCCCAACGAATACAACAGCGGCCATCTGCCCGACGCGCTGCACATTCCGCTGTCGCAGATCTCCGCGCGTGCCGACGAACTCGCGAAATACGCGTCGCGCCCGGTGATCGTCTACTGCGCGCGCGGCGTTCGCAGCAGCAGCGCGGCATCGGCGCTCGCCAAGCTCGGATTCACGCGCGTGCTCGAATTGCGCGGCGGCCTCCAGGCATGGGTGGACGCCGGACTCCCGACCAGGAGGGACTGATGGAAGAGACTGGCAGCCCTGCGCATTCGCCGAAGGTGTCGATGTACACGGCCGCCTACTGCGGCTACTGCACGCGCGCCGAGCGCCTGCTCGAATCCAAGGGCGTGGCCGACATCGTCAAGCTGCGCGTCGACGAGGATCCCGCGCTGCGCAGCGAGATGATGCAGCGCACCGGACGGCGCACGGTCCCGCAGATCTACATCGGCGATTTCCACGTCGGCGGCTACGACGACCTCGCCGCGCTCGACCGCGCGGGGCGTCTCGATCCGCTGCTCGCCGGCGAGCGTCCCTAGCGCGCCGCAGCGTAGAATCCCCCACCTTTGCCCCATACACTGGAGTTCCAACGCATGGCCGAACCGCAACCCGCCGCGCCCACGATGGGCGAAGGCATGACGGCCCAGATGTCGATCGAGCGGATCTACGTCAAGGACCTGTCGCTCGAGAACCCGGGTTCCCCGCAGTCGTTCCAGATGACCGAGGCGCCGCAGGTCGAAGTCGGCCTGCGCACCCGCGCCGAGCAGATCGCCCCCGACGTCTACGAGTGCGTTCTCACCCTGACGGTCACGGCGCGGGCGGCCGACAAGACGGTGTTCCTGGTCGAGGCGTCCCAGGCCGGCGTGTTCGGCATCCGCGGCATCGCGCCCGACCACCTGCAGCCGGTGCTCGCGATCCACTGCCCGACGGTGCTCTTCCCCTATGCGCGCGAGACCATCGCCGACGCGACGATGCGGGCCGGCTTTCCGCCGGTGCATCTCGCCCCGATCAATTTCGAGGTGCTCTATCAGCAGCAACTCGCCCAGGGTGCCCAGCCCGCTCCTGCCGGGCACTGACCGGCGGTCCGGGGGCGTCCGGCAGCCGGGCTCGCGGGCCCCGCGCGCCTTCACCCGCGTCCTCCGGCTCGGGGCGCTGGCGCTGGCGCTGGCGTTCCCGCTCGCCTGCGCGGCGGAGTACCGCGCTACCGCCGATCCGGCAACGATCCTCTACGACGCGCCGTCGGCGCGCGCCAAGCCGCTGTTCGTCTACGGCCGCGACGTCCCGGTCGAGGTGCTGGTCGTCGTCGAGGGCTGGACCAAGGTGCGCGACGTCTCGGGGACGATCGGCTGGATCGCGAGCAAGTCGCTGTCGGACAAGCGGATGGTCGAGGTTCGCGCGCCCGGCGCCGACGTCCGGGCGAGCCCCGACGACACCGCCCCCGTCGTGTTCCGGGCCGACGGCGACCTGCTGCTCGAGATCGCCGAACCTGCGGCGTCGCCGGCGGCGGCATCGGCCCCCGGCTGGGTCAAGGTCCGGCATCGCGACGGCCAGACCGGCTATGTCCGGCTGTCGCAGGTCTTCGGCTTCTGACCGCCGGCAGCCGGTGACGGGGCGCGCGGCCCGACCATGAGCATCAGCGTCGCGGTGCTGGGCGGCGGCGCCTGGGGAAGCGCGCTCGCCGTGCACTTCGCGGCGCGCAGCCACGCGACCCCGGAGGTGCTGCTCTACATGCGCTCGCCTGCCCGCGCGCGCGAGTGCATCGCCGCACGGGAGAATGCACGCTACCTGCCGGGCGTGGGCCTGCCCGCGCGAATCCGGATCACCTCGGACATCGCGGACGCGCGGGGCGCGGACGTCCTGATCGCGGCCACGCCGGTCGGCGAGCTGGTGGCCCTGGTCGATGCGCTGTCCGCGGCGGGCGTCGCCGCGCCGCTGGCGCTCGCCGGCAAGGGTTTCGTCGCCACTGCGCAATCGCCCGCGGGCTACGCGCTGGCCCACGAGGTCGTCGCCACGCGCTGGCCGCATCCGGTCGGTGCGATCTCCGGCCCCAGCTTCGCGACCGAAGTCGCGCGCGGCCTGCCGACCGCGCTGGTGGCCGCCACACGCGATGCCGCGTTCACGCAGACGCTGACCGCGCTGCTGCGCAGCGACACGCTGCGCTGCTACGCGAGCGACGACCTGCCGGGGGTCGAGGTCGGGGGCGCGGTCAAGAACGTCCTCGCGATCGCCGCCGGGGCGAGCGACGGGCTCGGCTTCGGCCACAATGCGCGTGCCGCGCTGATCACCCGCGGACTGGCCGAATGCGGCCGCCTGTCCGCCGCGCTGGGCGGCCGGCGGGAAACGCTGATGGGCCTCGCCGGGCTCGGCGACCTGGTGCTGACCTGCACCGGCGACCTTTCGCGCAACCGTCGCGTGGGCCTGGCGCTGGGTCGGGGCGAGCCGCTGCCCGCGGTCCTCGCCGAGCTCGGTCACGTCGCCGAAGGCGTCTTCGCCACCCATGCCGTGCGTGCGCTGGCGCGGGAGCACCGGCTGGACATGCCGATTTCCGACGCCGTCCATCGCGTCCTCTACGAGGGCGTTCTCCCGCATGATGCCGTGTCGGCGCTGCTGGCCCGCGAGCCGCACGCCGAGTGAGCTAGGCGAAGCCCTGTTGCCGCCAGGCTTCGTAGACGGCGACCGCGACCGCGTTGGACAGGTTGAGGCTGCGCTGCCCCGGGCGCATCGGGATGCGCAGGCGCCGGTCGGCGGGGAAGTGCGCGAGCACGCCGGCGGGGAGCCCCGCGGTCTCGCAACCGAAGGTCAGCACGTCGCCGGGCAGGTAGCGGACATCGTAGGCGGAGCGCCCGGCCTGGGTCGTGAAGGCGAACCAGCGTCGCGGCGCCGGCGCATCGAGGGCCGATCGGCAGGCATCGAAGTCGCGGTGGACGGCGACGCGCGCATATTCGTGGTAGTCGAGCCCCGCGCGCCGCAACTCGCGATCGTCCATGCGGAAACCCAGCGGCTCGACCAGGTGCAGTTCGGTCGCGGTGTTGGCCGTGAGCCGGATGACATTGCCGGTGTTGGGCGGGATCTCGGGGTGCACGAGGACGACGGCGAACATGGCGGGTGCGAACTTGGCGGGTGCGGGAGTCATGGCGGCGGCTGCCCGCCCGCGGCGCCGGGCGGCAGGGTGCGCGCCACCGCCCAAGCCTCGACGCGGGTCGCGCCGGCGGCAAGCAGCGCATCCGCCGCGGCCGCCAGTGTAGCGCCGGTCGTCATGACGTCGTCGACGATCGCCACCGACATCCCGGTGACATCGCCGCTGGCGTCGAACGCGCGCCGCAGGTTCGCGGCGCGCCCGGCGAGGCGCAGCCCGGCTTGCGGCGGCGTGTCGCGCGTACGCCGCAGCACATCCGCGAGCGGGATGCCGAACTCGCGGGCCGCGCGCCGGGCGATCTCCCGGGCGTGATTGAAGCCGCGCAGGCGCTGGCGCTGCGGCGACAGGGGAATCGCCACGATGCGATCGGGAAACGCCCTCGCCCGTTCGGCGAGCGTTGCACACAGCGCATCCGCCAGGGGCTCGGCCAGCGCGAGTTCGCCCCGGTACTTGAATGCCTGCAACAGGCGGTCGGCGGGAAAGGCATAGGCCCAGGCGGCGAACGCGGCGGCGTACGGCGGCGGCCGCGCGAGACATGCGCCGCAGACGAGCCCGTCGGCCGAGGGCAGTGCGCAGCGCGGACATGGCGTCGCGATGCGCGGCAGTGCGCTGCGGCAGGCGGCGCACAGCAGGGCGTCTCCGCTGGCGGCGCGACACAGCGCGCAGGCCTGGGGCAGCGCGTGGCGCAGCAGCGTCAGCCCGGCCGATGCGGCGCGAGCGATCGCATGGCGCGCGCGGGTTGCGCATCGTCCCGTGGTCCCCGGTGCGCTCTTGTCAAATTCCATCGATCCGGCGTTTGACAGCATGCGATAGTGTCCGCGACGGCCATCGCCGGTGGCGGGTGCTGCGCGACCGATCGCGCACGCCCGATCATGCACGACGATTCCCGGACTTCTCCATCATCCGAACGCATGAGCCTCGCCGAAACCACAGCAACTGCCGAAGCGTCGCGCACCGGCCGGGGCCGACAGCACGTCGGCGTCGACGCGATCGAGGCGCTGTTCGCGCTGCCTTTCAACGATCTCCTGCTGCGCGCGCAGCAGGTGCATCGGGAGCATCACGCGCCCAATGCGGTGCAGCTCTCCACGCTGCTGTCGATCAAGACCGGCGGCTGCCCGGAGGATTGCGGGTACTGCCCGCAGGCCGCGCGCCATCACGCGGGCGTCGCCAGCGAGTCGCTGCTCGATGTCGACGCGGTCGTCGACGCGGCGCGCGCCGCCA
>JBLMVY010000376.1:0-4899 GCA_050256935.1 Candidatus Levyibacteriota bacterium
AGAAGTCCTTCGGGAAGGCGGGACCGCCGAGATAGTCGATGACCGTCTTGATCCCAACCCCGGTGTAGGCGCCGCACTCGACGAAATCCCCGTCGAGCTGCACGCAGTGATAGGCCGCGCAAGCGAGGACATAGCGCCTCCAGACGATCGCCCGGTCGGAGAGGCTCTCCGCGTTCGCCTCCCAGGCGCCGACGAACGCCCTGTCGTCGAACATCGAGTTGTTCCGCTGCCACGTGAAGAAGTTGTCGCTGAAGTGGTATCCCGGCGCGACCTTCTCGGAAACCCGCTTGATGCTCTCCGCCACGAATTCGGCATCCGTCGTCCCCCAGAATTGCGGCAGGAAGAAGTTGAAGACCGTCTCCTCGGCCGGCTGGCCGAGAGGTGGCAGGTATGGCTGGTTGGACTTCTTCTTCCGCCAGAGCTTCAAGCGCATCTCCTTTGCGCACCGCAGACTTGATCCCTACGCCGATTCGAAACGGTCAGATCACCAGCAGATGACGTGCTTCGGCATTCCTGACCGCCGAGCGTGACACGCCCTTGTCGAAGGTCACGAACCGTCCACCGTGACGCACGGCGAGCCCGAGCAGGTAGGCATCCGTGACCTGCCGCGGGCCGTGGACCCTCGTCGAATCGACGGCCCCTGCGTCGAGGATGCTGAGATCGTCGGGCCAGAACTCGTGATGGCGATCCGAGGCCGCTTCGCGCAGCCGTTCTGTGACCGAGCCCGCGTGAATCGAGTTCGGATACGCTGGATGCGACATGATGCGAATGCATCCATTCTGGGTGATCGGGCACGAGGCCCATTCGCCGCGACCGTGAGCGGCGAACCAGTCGTCGGCGCGCCTGTGCAACGCGTGATCGGAATCGAGCAGGGCGATCAGGACATTGACATCGAGCAGCGCACGCATCAGTAGGCGTCTTCCTCGCGCAGCCTGTCGATGAGCTCGTTCGTCACGACGCCGCCGCGCGGTGGAAACGGTCGAAATCCGGACTTCGACCGCCCGGCCTTCGATCGGGCCTCGGGAGGGTGAGCCAGCGCGCTACGCGCCAGTTCGGAGATAACCTCGCCCGCAGTCTTCTTCTCGCGCCGTGCCCGTTCCTTCGCTGCCTGGAGAACGTCGTCCGCAATGTCGAGGGTCGTGCGCATCCATCGGATGCTAGCGCGTCACGCATCACCTGCCAAAGCAAACCGGTGGCAGCCGTGATTGCCCCGAATCCGCCGGATTGCGTATACTCCGATCCGATTAGGTGTATATGCACACACCAACGAACGGAAGTCCTTCACGACCATGATCGCTCCTCTTCCACGGATGGTGCCTCCGAATGTCGATGACCCCCGTCGAGTCAGGTAGCGCGCCCTGCACCTGCGGCCGCCTGCGCCGCGCCAGCCGTGCGCTGACGCAGCTCTACGACGACGCGATGGCGCCGGCGGGGCTGCGCGTCACCCAGTTCTCCCTGCTGCGCACGCTCGAGCGCGAGGGCCCGCTGCGGATCTCGGAGCTCGCAGCGCGGCAGTTGCTCGATCGCACGGCGCTGTCGCGCAACCTCGATCCGCTGGTCGACGCCGGCCATGTCGACATCGTGCGCGGCAGCGACGCGCGTACGCGCGAGGTGACCCTCACCGCCAGGGGCGCCGCCGCACTCGACGCCGCCAAGCCCCATTGGCTCGCTGCCCAGCGCAAGGTGGCCCAGCGCCTGGGCGCGGACAAGCTCGAGGCGCTGGTTGCGGTCCTCGGCGAGCTCGAATCGCTGCATCCGGCTGCCGGCAATCCATCATCGCTGTCCCCTGCCGTGGGTGGCAGCGGGAGGCAAGCGGCCCATAACCGATGACATCGACACGCGCGCAATCCGGGTCCTGGCGCACGCCGGCGGTGGTGCTGGTCTGCGGCAGCCTGATCCTGACGCTGGGCATGGGCATCCGCCACGGCTTCGGGCTGTTCCTGCAGCCGATATCGGCGGATCTCCACTGGAGCCGCGAGACTTTCGCGCTGGCCATCGCCGTGCAGAACCTCGTCTGGGGTGCGACGCAGCCTTTCGCCGGGATGGTCGCCGACAAGTACGGCGCGGGCCGGGTCGTCGTGGCCGGCAGCGCGCTGTACGTGCTGGGGCTGCTGCTGATGGCGCACCCGACGTCGCCGTTCGCCTTCGTGCTGTCGGCGGGCGTGCTGATCGGCACCGGCCTGTCGGGGGTGACGTTCAGCGTCCTCGCCGGCGTCCTCGGCCGCGCCTTCCCGCCGGAGAAGCGCAGCATGGTGCTGGGCATCTCGGCGGCCGCCGGCTCGTTCGGGCAGTTCGCGATGCTGCCCCTCACGCAGTGGCTGCTTTCCCACCTTGGCTGGGTCGGCGCGCTGACGGCCCTGGGCTGCGTCGGCGTCGCGATGGCACCCCTCGCCGCGGCGGTCGCCGAGCGCCGAATCGCGCACGAGCATGCGCACCGGCAATCGGCAGGCGAGGCGATGCGGGAGGCCGCCGGCCATCGCGGCTACCTGCTGCTGACCGCAGGCTTCTTCGTCTGCGGATTCCAGGTCGTGTTCGTCGGGGTGCATCTGCCGGCGTATCTCGCCGATCACGGCATGGCGCCGCGCGTCGCCGTCACGGCGCTGGCGCTGATCGGCCTGTTCAACATCATCGGGACCTACACGACGGGCTGGCTGGGCTCGAGGATGCCCAAGCGCCACATCCTGTCGTTCATCTATTTCGCGCGCGCAGTCGTCATCGCGCTGTTCGTGTTCCTGCCGCTGTCGGAGATGTCGGTGTACCTGTTCGCGATGACGCTGGGCCTGCTGTGGCTTTCGACCGTGCCGCCGACCAACGGCATCGTCGCGCAGGTGTTCGGCGTGCGCTACCTCGCGATGCTGTCGGGCGTCACGTTCTTCTCCCACCAGATCGGCAGCTTCCTGGGCGCGTGGCTGGGCGGCGTCCTCTACGACGCGACCGGCAGCTACGACATCGTCTGGTACCTGGCGATCGCCCTGGGGGTGATGGCGGGAATGATCAACCTGCCGATCGACGAGCACGAGATCCGACGAGCATCGGTGGCAGCGTAGGGGGGATTCGGCGGCGCAGGCGGGCGCGATCCACCGATCGCCCGTCGGTCAATAGTGATACCGGCACTGGGCGATCAGTATCCGGTCGTCGTCGATCGCATAGACCAGCCGGTGCTCGTCGTCTATCCGTCGCGACCAGAATCCCGACAGATTGTGCTTCAGCGGCTCGGGCTTTCCGATCCCATCGAACGGCGACCGTTGAATATCCCGGATCAGCGCATTGATCCGCTTCAGAACGGCCTTATCCCGAGCCTGCCAGAACAGGTAGTCATCCCAGGCGTGGTCCGAGAATTCAATCCTCATCGGGCGCCAGTTGCCGCACCGTTCCGCCCTGCTTGAGCAGTTGCTCGACCGATTCGAGCAGTCGCCGGGCATTCTTCGGGCTGCGCAACAGGTACGCGGTCTCTTCCAGCGCGTTGTAATCGTCGAGCGACATCATGACGACCGGCTTGCCGCTCTGCCGCGTGATCAGGATCGGCGCACGATCGTCGCTGACCTTGTCCATGATTTCCGCGAGATGCTGGCGCGTTCGACTGTAGGTCACCGTTTCCATGAGAATCCTCCGCAAGTTGTACAAATCATAGTACAACTCCGCGGTCGTTGCAAGACCGCGGGGATCAGCGCGGAGGAATCACGTCGACGGCGTCGGTGATCACGCTGTCGACTCCCCAGGCCAGCAGCTCGGCGACGCGCGCGGGCTCGTTGACCGTCCAGGTCGCGATGCGCAATCCTGCGGCGTGGAATTCCTCGACCCTCGCGCGGGTGAGGAGCTTGTGGTCGAGATCGACCGCGATGCAGCCGAGGCGACCGACGCGATCGCGCCAGTCGGGCGGCACCTGGTCGCCCAGCAGCGCGCGCGGCAATTCCGGGACGGCCTCGCGCGCGGCACCGAGCGCGATCTCGGAGAACGAGGAGAGCAACGGCATCACGTCGGCGCCGGCCCACAGCGACCGGGTGTCGAGCGCCACCGCGGCCCCCGTCTCGCGCTCGCGCCCCGGCGATGGCTTGATCTCGATGTTGACCGCAACCCCGCCGGCGCGGGCCCAGCGTGCGACCGCCGCCAGCGTCGGCAGCGGCTCGCCCGCGTAGGCAGGCGAATGCCAGCTCCCGGCGTCGAGCTGCGACAGCTCGCGCCAGGTCAGGGCATCGGCGCGCCCCCTGCCGCCGGTCGTGCGCTCGAGCGTCGCGTCGTGGAGGAGGAATGCCACACCGTCGGCGGAGAGCTTGACGTCGAATTCCGCCATCCGGTAGCCGTGCGCATGCCCGAGTCGGAGCGCCGCCAGCGTGTTCTCCGGCGCGAGCTTGCCCGCGCCGCGGTGCGCGACCAGCTTCGGATACGGCCACGCCGGCAGGACGCCGACCTGGCTCCCTTCGCCCCGCGCGCGCCGGGACTCGCCCTCGGAGCGGCCCTTCGCGCTCACGGAATGCGCGCGCCGGTCGCGGCGTCGAAGACGAACACCCGCGCCGGATCGGCCCTGACGCAGAAGGTCGAACCCGCCGCCGGCGAGGTCCCGTGGGGCACGCGCGCGATGACGCTGCCGCTGCCGTGCGCGACGTGGATCAGCGCATCGGCGCCCAGTTGCTCGACCAGCTCCACCGGCCCCTTGATCACCGCCTCGGCTTCGCTGCAGGGGACGAAATGCTCGGGGCGGATGCCGACGCTGACCGCGCGCCCGGCTTCCAGCGCGACGCCCGGCGTGCGTGCGACGCCGCCATGGTCGAGCGCGACCTGTCCGCCGCCTTGCGCCTTCCCCGGCATGAAGTTCATCGCCGGCGACCCGATGAAGCCGGCGACGAACATCGTCTGCGGATTCTCGTAGACCTCCATCGGCGAGCCGATCTGCTCGGCACG
>JBLMVY010000377.1:0-8205 GCA_050256935.1 Candidatus Levyibacteriota bacterium
TGCGGCAGGGCCCGTCCGAGCGAATCCCAGGTGCGCCTGCCCATGATGACCGCGTGTCCCGTCGTGAGCGTGCGGAAGTGCCGGAGGTCGTCGGGGAGCCGCCACGGGAGCGCTCCTTCGCGGCCGATGACGCGGTTGCTCGCGACGGCGGCGATCAGCGCCAGCGAAGGTCGCATGAGCCGGGTTGCGTCGACGGGTGTGCGGGTCCGGTGCGCGGGCCGATCGGCATCACGCGTCCGGGAGGCGCCGGACGCCGCCGGACATGGATTCGCGCCCGCGGCGGGAATGTCATAATCCGTCGGATTATAGCGAGAGCCGCAACCGCGTCGCGTGTACTACCCGCGCTCATTCCTCAAGTTCATCCTGCTCGGCTTCCTCCTGGTCAGCCTGCCGCTGGTCTATGCGCTGGGCGAGCTGATCCTGTCGATCGATCGACTCGAGTCGCAGGGCCGGCAGGAGGTGCTGCAGGCGGCCCAGGCCGGCAGGGCCAGCCGGCAGCTCTACGAGCAGTCGACCACGCTCGAGCGCATTGCGCGACAACACCTGATCCTCGAGGACGCCGCGCTGCTCGATGAATACGCACGCCTGCGCCAGGACTTCCGCGCGACGACGCGACAGCTCGCGGCGCTGCCGCTCGAGCCGGGCCAGCTCGCCGCCCTCGACGGGTTGGCGCAGCGGGAGAGCGAGCTGCACAAGCTGCTGATCGCGCCCGACCGCAGCCCCGCGGTGGCCACCGAGATCGCCGACGGCTACGCGAAGCTCGTCACCGGCGCCCAGTCGATGCTCGCCGCGAGCAACCAGCTGACCCAGCGGGCGATCGACCGCCTGCAGGAGACCGCGACCCAGGGCCGCGAGAAATGGATCTATGTGGGCCTCGCGACCGTCGGCATCGCGATCGCCCTCGCCATCGTGTTCGCGACCCTGATCGCGCGGCCGATCCGGCAGCTCGACCTCGCGGTCCGGCGCATGGGTCGCGCCGATTTCACGCACGCAATCGAGGTCGCCGGTCCACAGGACCTCCGCTACCTGGGCCAGCGCCTCGAGTGGCTTCGCTCGCGGCTGTCCGAGCTCGAGCAGCAGCAGACGCGCTTCCTGCGCCATGTCTCGCACGAGCTCAAGACGCCCCTCACGGCGGTTCGCGAAGGGGCCGAGCTCCTGCGCGACGACGTCGGCGGCAAGCTGACGCCCGAGCAGCGCGACATCGTCCGCATCGTCCGCGAGAACACGCTGTCGCTGCAAAAGCTGATCGAGGACCTGCTCGCCTATCACCAGACGCGGGCGATGGAGCCGGCGACCATGGGGCCTGTCGCGCTCTCCGACGTGGTGAATCGCGTGATCAAGGAGCAGAAGCTGGCGGCGCTGGGCCGGATGGTCCGGTTCGAGACGCACCTGCATCCGGCGCTGGTCGTGGGCGATGCCGAGAAGCTGCGCACGGTGGTCGACAACCTGGTGTCCAACGCGATCAAGTATTCGCCGCGTTCGGCGACCATTCGCATCGACGTCGGCGTCCGCGATGGCGATGCGACGCTCGACGTCGTCGACGAAGGGCCCGGGGTCTCGCCGGAGGATCGGGCGCGGATCTTCGAGTCGTTCTATCAGGGGCCCGCACCCGCCGACGGGCGAATCAAGGGATCCGGCCTCGGGCTCGCGATCGCCCGCGAGTACGCCGTTGCCCACGGGGGGCGCATCGAGGTTGCCGGCCGCGACGATGGCAAGAGCGGGGCGTGGTTTCGGCTTTCGCTCCCGCTCGCCAGGCGGGAAGCTGCGCGCCGGGGGCATGCGCCGGATCGGCTGCTGGTGGCGGGGAAATGAGGCTGCGGTACCTGATCGCCGGCGCATGCATGGTTGCCACCCTGGGCGGATGTGCGATCAAGGGCACGCCCATCCTGGAGCCGGGCCAGGTGTTCGTGCCGGACGTCGGTCCGCCGGTTCCGACGTCGCCGCCGCTGATCGAGTCGCCGCCCTTCGAGCCGGTGCCGCCGCCCGCCGCCGCCAAGCGCGCATCGGCATCCTCGGCGACCGCGTCGGACGAAGCGGCGGCTGCGTCCGCGGCGGCGAGCGCGACCCCGGCGACGACGCCATCCACCGCCCCTGCGGGGGAAAGCGGGCAGGCGGCGGCCGCAGGCGAGTCCGCGCCATCGGGTTCGCCGAACGGCGGGACGACGGCCGGCGGCCCGGGCGCGGCGAACGGGCAGGGCGCGCCGGCGGCGCCGGTCGAGCCGACCGAGGACCAGCTATTGCTGCGGCTCCTTGCCGACCTGCAGCGCTACGGCACGCTGCAGGCCGACGAACTGAAACGCGAGATCGCACAGGCGACCGCTGCGCTCGCCCGCCAGCCCAGCGACGTGAACCGCCTGCGCCTGGCGGTGCTCTACACGATGCAGCGCAGCTCGCCCCAGGACGACCAGCGCGCGCTGCAGCTTCTCGAGACGGTATCGCGGGGGCCGACTGCGGCGCCTGCAGTCCGCTATCTCGCCGCGGTCGTGCAGGCCCAGGTCATCGAGCGCCAACGGGCGGTCAAGACCGAGCAGCAGAAGGGCGACGCCGCCATCCAGAAGCTCGAGGCCCTGCGCGCGATGGAGCAGAGCCTGTTCCGCGATCGCGTCCGCTCGGGGGGCGACGGCGGTGGCGCGGGCGGTGGCGGCGGCAGCGGTCGATGACCGCTCGATGCCCGTCGGCGATGCGGGCGAAATGCAACACCGGCGCGGCGACGCCCCGGTCATCTGAAGGACAGCGATGAATCAAGGCGACATCCTGCTGGTCGACGACGACCCCGACCTGCTGAAGCTCATCAGCCTGCGGTTGACCTCTGCCGGCTACAGCGTGCGCACGGCGGACAGCGGCGAGACGGCGCTGGCGACGATCGCGGTCCAGCGCCCGGCGGCCGTGATCACCGATCTGCGGATGCCGGGGATCGACGGCCTCCAGCTGTTCGAAGCGATCCATCGCCAGCATGCGGCGATGCCGGTGATCATCCTGACCGCGCACGGAACGATTCCGGATGCGGTCACCGCGACCCAGCGCGGCGTGTTTGCCTACCTGACCAAGCCCTTCGACAGCCAGGATCTGCTGCAGAAGGTGGCGGCGGCCCTCGAGGTTTCCGGCGGCGAGCCGGTGGGCGGTGACACCGCCGCCGCGCAGTGGCGCGCGGAAATCATCACCCGCAGTCCGCGGATGGAAGACCTGCTGCGGCAGGCGAAGCTCGTGGCCGATTCCGACGCCAGCGTGCTGATCTTCGGGGATTCGGGCACCGGCAAGGAGCTGCTGGCGCGCGCGATCCACCAGGCGAGCCGACGCAGCGGCAAACCCTTCGTCGCGGTCAACTGTGGCGCGATCCCGGGCGACCTGCTGGAATCCGAGCTCTTCGGCCACGCCCGCGGCGCGTTCACCGGTGCGGTCCAGGCGCACAAGGGCCTGTTCCAGGCGGCCGACGGGGGGACGCTGTTCCTGGACGAGATCGGCGACATGCCGCTCCCGTTGCAGGTCAAGCTGCTGCGCGTCCTGCAGGAGGGCGAGGTGCGCCCCGTGGGGTCGACGCAGGCGATACCGGTCGATGTCCGCGTGATCTCCGCCACGCACCGCGATCTCGACTCGCAGCGCGCGCACGGACATTTCCGCGAAGACCTGTTCTACCGCCTGAACGTGGTGTCGCTCAAGCTCCCGCCGCTTTCCGAGCGCCGCGAGGACATTCCGCTGCTCGCCGTGCACATCCTGCGCAGGCTCGCCGAGCGCTACCACAAGCCCGCATCGACGCTCGCTCCCGACGCCATGGCGCTGCTGGTCGCCGCCCCCTGGCCGGGGAACATCCGCCAGCTCATCAACCTGCTCGAGCAGGCGGTCGCCCTCACCCCGACCCCGGTCATCCCCGCATCGCTGGTCCAGGCCGCGCTCAAGGAAGACGCTGCCGCGCTGGTGCCTTTCGAGGAGGCGCGCAAGACCTTCGAGCGCGACTACCTCGTCCGGCTGCTCAAGATCACCGGCGGCAACGTCACCCAGGCAGCGCAGCTGGCCAAGCGCAACCGCACGGAGTTCTACAAGCTTCTGCAGCGACATCGACTGGAGCCGTCGATGTTCAAGGAAGCCAAGGCCTGATCCCGCGGCGCTCGCCGGCTGCAAATTTTTCCGACACTCCGTTTACGCGCCGCAACATCGAGCGTCGTCGTCCGACGACAGCTTTTCCTGCGTTCTTTCAATGGCTTAACAATATCGCAATCCCGCATGTCGGTGCACTGCGACAAATCCCTGGCTGCGCCCAATCTGCAACGAAAGCCGTTGATCGCGCGAATTGACCGTTTGCGCTGGCAAAACGGGCGCAAGTCGCAAATCGATGCTGCTGGTCGATGGATGGCATGGCGGTTGCTTGATTGGGTTCACGACGCACCGCGAGTGTCGCTTCGTAAAGCACATCGACATGGACACGTACTCACCCGAACTCTCGAAGCTCCTGCACGAGTCACGGACCACGCAGGCGTCCGCATGCGACGCCGAGCGCGACGAAGACAAGCGGGCGCAGGAAGCTGCACTCGTCGAACTCGCCGAGCGCATCAGCGCCGCGCGCAGCATCGTCTAGGTTTCAGCGACGCCGGGTCGCTTCGATCCCCGGCATTTTGGCGAGGCACGCGATACGGTGCCGGACCCTGGAAACCCCTGCCCGCCTCCTCCAGCGGGCATTTTTTTCGGTCAGACCGCCACCGGCGCCTTGATCGCGGGGTGCGACGTGTAGCCGACAATCTCGAAATCCTCGAACGCGTAGTCGAAGATCGTCGCCGGTCTGCGACGCAGGACCAGTCGCGGCAGCGGCAGCGGTGAGCGCGCGAGCTGGGTCTCGACCTGCTCGAGGTGGTTGAGGTAGAGATGGCAGTCGCCGCCGGTCCAGACGAAATCGCCGACATCGAGGTCGCATTGCTGCGCCAGCATGTGGGTCAGCAGTGCATACGAGGCGATGTTGAACGGCACGCCCAGGAAGACGTCCGCGCTGCGCTGGTAGAGCTGGCAGGACAGCCGCCCACCCGCGACGTAGAACTGGAACAGCAGGTGGCAGGGCGGAAGCTTCATCCTCGGGATGTCGGCGACGTTCCACGCCGAGACGATCAGCCGCCGCGAATCCGGATTGCGGCGCAGCTCTGCGACGAGGTTGGCGACCTGGTCGACGTGCGCCCCGTCGCGGGCGGGCCAGTTGCGCCACTGGTAGCCGTAGATCGGACCCAGCTCGCCATTCGCATCGGCCCATTCGTCCCAGATCGTCACCCCCGCCGCCTGCAGCGAGCGGACGTTGGTGTCGCCGCGCAGGAACCACAGCAGCTCGTGGAAGATCGACTTGGTGTGCAGCTTCTTGGTCGTCACCAGCGGGAAGCCTTCCGCCAGGTCGAAGCGCATCTGGTAGCCGAACACCGACAGCGTGCCGGTGCCGGTGCGGTCGGCCTTGCGGTGACCGCGGTCGCGCACGTGGCGCATGAAGTCGAGATAGGCCTGCATCGGGGTGTCGTCGCGCAATCCTCGCCGGGATGACGGGAGCGAACCTAGGCTTCGTCCGGATCGGGATCCTCGATTGCGCTGCCCGGCCGCAGCCGCGCGATGACGTCGGCGGGTGCGCGCGCCGCGATCCGCGGGGTGGTCACGACGACATCGGCGTTCTGTGCCCGGTGGCGCAGCGCATGGTCCATCAGCACGCAGGCGAGCATCGCCTCGGCGATCGGCGTCGCCCGGATGCCGACGCAGGGGTCGTGGCGGCCGTGGGTGTTGACGATCACCGGGCGTCCCGCCTTGTCGATCGAATGCCGGTCGAGGCGGATCGACGACGTCGGCTTCACCGCGATCGACACGACGACGTCCTGCCCGGTCGAGATGCCGCCCAGGATGCCGCCTGCCTCGTTGCCGAGGAAGCCTTCGGGCGCCATCTCGTCGGAGTGCGCGGTGCCGCGTTGCGCGACCGCCGCGAACCCGGCGCCGATCGCAACGCCCTTGACCGCGTTGATGCCCATCATCGCGTGGGCGATGTCGGCATCCAGCTTGTCGTAGACCGGCTCGCCCCAGCCGACCGGGACACCGGTGGCGACGACCTCGATGCGCGCACCGCAGGAGTCCCCGGCCTTGCGCAGGCGGTCCATGTAGGCCTCGAGCGCCGGCACCATCGAGGCATTGGCGACGAAGAACGGATTCGCGTCGACGTGCTCCCAGCCTTCGAACGCGATCGGGTTCTCGCCGAGCTGGGTCATGTGGCCACGGATCGCGACGCCGTAGCGCTCGCCGAGCCACTTGCGCGCGATCGCCCCCGCCGCGACGCGCACCGCGGTCTCGCGCGCCGACTGCCGTCCGCCGCCGCGGTAATCGCGGACCCCGTATTTCTGCCAGTAGGTGTAGTCGGCGTGGCCGGGCCGGAAGGTGTCGGCGATGGTCGCGTAATCCTTGCTGCGCTGATCCTCGTTGCGGATCAGCAGCGCGATCGGCGTGCCGGTCGTCTTCCCCTCGAACACGCCGGACAGGATCTCGACGGTGTCCGACTCGCGGCGCTGGGTCACGTGCCGCGACGTTCCTGGCTTGCGGCGATCGAGGTCGCGCTGGATGTCCGCTTCGGTCAGCGCCAGGCCCGGCGGGCAGCCGTCGACGACGCAGCCGATCGCCGGCCCGTGCGATTCGCCGAACGACGTCACACAGTAGAGCTTGCCGAAGGTGTTGCCGGACATGGGAAATGCTGCGGTGGGGAGAGCTGAATCGAATATAGCACGCAGGCCGGACGCGACCCGGGTGCGACAATCGCCCGATGGATGAAGGACTTCAGGCGACCGCGATGGCGAGCGTCGCCGCGCGCCTGCGCGCCGCGCGGTTCGTCGCCGTGCTCACGGGTGCGGGCATTTCCGCCGAGTCGGGCGTGCCGACGTTTCGGGACGCCCAGACCGGCCTGTGGGCGCGCTTCGATCCGCGCGAGCTCGCCACGCCCGCCGCATTCGCCGAGCATCCGAAGCGTGTCTGGGACTGGTACGCCGAGCGGCGTGCGCTCGCCGCGCGCGTGACGCCCAACGCCGGCCACCGCGCACTGGTGACGATCGAGCAGCACGTCCCGGACTTCGCCCTGATCACCCAGAATGTCGACGGCCTGCACGCACTTGCGGGAAGCCGCAAGCTGATCGAGCTGCACGGCAACATCGCCCGCGTCCGCTGCTCCGCCTGCGCTCGCCCGGCGCAGCACTGGGACGAGGCGGCGGCTGCGCTTCCCCCGCGCTGCGCCGACTGCGGCGCGTTCCTGCGCCCCGATGTCGTGTGGTTCGAGGAGTTCCTGCCCGCCGCCGCCCTCGCCGCGGCCGAGGATGCCGCGCGGCGATGCGACTTGCTGCTGGTCGTCGGCACGTCGGTGGAGGTGTACCCCGCCGCCGCGCTGCCCGCACAGGCGCAGGCCGCCGGCGCCTGCGTGGTCGAGATCAACCCCCAGGACACGCCGCTGGCTGCCAGCGCCGATTTCTCGCTGCGCGGCCGCGCGGGCGAGCTGCTGCCGGCGCTGGTACGCGCCGCCTGGCCGTAGCTTCGCGCCGGCGCCGCGGATCAGCGCAGGTCGCCGCGCAGCCCCGCCACGATCGCCTGCAGCGCTTCGGGCGTTGCCGCCGTCGGTGCGATCGGCGGCGCGACCACGAAGGCGATCCGCGAGAACATGCCCCGCAGCCGGCGCATCGCCTTCCCCTTGTAGGCGCGCGAGAAGAAGCTTCCCCACAGGCCGGAGAGCGCCATCGGCACCACCGGCGCCGGCACCGCGGCGACGATCTGCTGCACCCCCGGCCGGAACGGTCCGATCTCGCCGTCCTCGGTCAAGCGGCCCTCGGGGAAGATGCCGACGACCTCGCCGGCGGCCAGCGCCGCCTGCGCCTCGCCGATCGCGCGCTCCTTGAGCCCGGCATCCACCCGCGCCGGCGCAATCGGAATTGCCCGCATCGCGCGGAAGATGAACGACAGCAGCGGAATGCGGAAGATCTGGTGGTCCATCACGAAGCGCACCGGTCGCCGCACGCAGGCGGCGATCACCACGGCGTCGACGTAGCTCACGTGGTTGCAGACCAGCACGCAGGGGCCCTCGTCCGGAATGTTGTCCAGTCCTTCCTGGCGTACGCGATAGACGCTGTGGATCAGCAGCCAGGCGAGGAAGCGCATCAGGAACTCGGGCACCAGCGCGAAGATGTAGACCGCGACCAGCGCATTCAGGACGCCGACGGTCAGGAA
>JBLMVY010000378.1:0-10881 GCA_050256935.1 Candidatus Levyibacteriota bacterium
TCACGGTGGCGGGCGCCGGAGCACAGCAGCTGCTCGCAGCTTCCGCGGCAGGGGCGCGGGCGCCGCCGGCCGCTTCGGCTTCCTCGCCTTGCCGCGACGCGGCGAACACCGGGATCGAGCCCAGGCTGTGATAGGTCTCCCAGGCGATGCCCTGGGGATCGGTGATCCAGTACTTGTCCGACTCGGCGTAGCAGCATTTGGCGCCCGGCTCGTCGACGATTCCTGCATCGGCCGCGGCGAGCTGGTCGCGCATTCCCGCAAGCTCCTCGGTCGTGTCGACCTGCAGCCCCAGGTGATTGACCCCGGGCTGCGCGCCGCGCGAGGAGATCGCGAAATTGAGCCGCGGATCCTCGACCATCCACTTCGCGTAGTCGGACTTCAATACCGTCGGCTCGGCGCCGAACACCTTCGAATAGAACTGCACGCTCTTGGCGAGGTCCTGGACGGCGACGTGGACATGGAAGCGCTTCATGAGGCTCTCCTCTTGCGGGTGGATGCCGGAGCGCAGGCGATGTCGCAGGTCGCTCCTTGGCAGCAGTTCTCGGTGAGGTAGGCGACCAGTTCCGTCATCGTCGCGAAGTTGGCCGAGTAGTAGATGAACCGTCCCGCCTGCCGGGCCGTCACCAGCCCCGCATGCGAGAGTTCCTTCAGGTGGAACGACAGCGTCGCGTTGGCAAGCCCCAGGCGCTCGGCGAGCGCGCCCGCGGCGATGCCTTCCGGGCCCTGCTCGACGAGCAGGCGGAAGATCGCCAGGCGGCTTTCCTGGGCCAGGCCGGTCAGGGCCGTCAATGCCGATCGCGTTTCCACATTTCCATTATTGTCGAAATAAAAGCGAAAAGCAAGGGCCTGCGCCATGCGACGTTCGCCGGACGAGGACGCAGGCCCGCGCACGTCCCGGTTCTCAGGGAGGGGACCCCGCGGCGACGCGCAGCGAAACCGCGATCTCGCGAAGGTCGTCAGCCAGCGCCCACGACAGCGTGATCGTCACCGACTGCATGATCTTCTCGAAGCCCTGCTCCGACTGCGACACCGTGCGATAGGGTCGCGCGACGACATCTGCGGGCGGCACGCAGGTCAGGGCGATCGCCCCGCCGAGCTCGGCGTCCTCGAGGGTCATCTCGCCCGCCGCGGCGAGGACGTGCACTTCACCAAAGCCGCCGCGTATCGATCCCGCGTGGATGAGCCGCCCGCCGACGCCGTCGCAGCTCGGCATTGCGATGTCGATCTCGCTGATCCAGCGTCCGGCCAGCGCGTCCGAGAATCGCCACTCGACGTCGGCGCGCTCGTCGCGCAGCGCCAGCCGCTTGTCCACCCGAACGCCCCCGAGCACGCCGCGCAGAGTGATCGCCGGAAGCCGCGAATCCGGGTCCGTGATCACGTAGTCGCGGACGGCGGCGGTCGTGGCGTCGTCCGCCTCCCATCGGTCGACGAACAGCGCGCGCGCCCCCGGGTCCGGGTCGAGGTCGGCCAGGTCGATCGGATCGCGATAGGCAATGCGGTCGTGCGCCGAGGCGATGCCATCGACGGGGACGTCGCGCCCGGACCCTTCGGCGATCGCCCGATGGTAGACCTGCGGGTGCCGCCGCAGGGTGTCGCCGAAATTCTGCTTCAGCAGGTAGGAGTCGAGCTCGATGATCGCGCCCCGGCCGTCGTCCTTCACGACGGCCTGCAGCAGCTCGTTGGTCAGGAACACCTCGTCGACGCCATCGAGATCGAGATCCGCCGAGCGCCGCGGCGCGCGCGCGCTGATGCGGTCGAGCAGGCACTCGAGCCCGACCAGTGCGCGGTAGATGCCGCGGCGCAGGTGCGGGAGATAGAGCCCCCCGAACAGGCCGTGCCAGTAGGCGTCGTTGGCCTGGGCCGCGTAGAGCAGCGGCGTCGTCGCCGGGTCCTCGAGCGCGCGCGGGAGGGCGGCGAGCCGCGCGGACAGTTCGAGCATCCGCTTGTGCATCCAGTTCGCCTCCGGATAGAGCGACAGGAAGTTGCGCCAGATGCCGCCGCGCAGGAAGGCCTTGACGTCGGCGTAGCGACCCTGGTCGCGCTCGCGCTGCGTCAGCTCCGCATAGCGGGTGGCCGCCGCGCAGGGGAGCGCCCATTCGTTCATCTCGATGTACGACGTGCTGGGCAGGTAGACGATGCCCCGCGTGCGGTGCGTCGCCCGGAACTCCCCGTAGCCGCGCGTGACGATGCGCTTCGAGGCCAGGACGCCCTCGAGGAACTCGACCAGCCAACCCCGTCCGTAGACCCATTCGAAGGTCTCGGGCCAGATCCCGAACTTCTCGATGTCGTCGAAATAGATCGCGGCGCCGGTGGCCGGGACATCGGCGAGGCTTTCGAGGTAGGCGACGACATCGGCGGCGGGCGCGAAAGGGATCCGGTAGCGCAAGGCCTCGGATATCGGAAACACGTCGAGCCGCCGGCCATCCTCCTCGGTCGTGAAATGCCCGGTCAGCTCGTGCGCCTCGCGCCCGGTGCCTAGGAAGTGATAATCGTCGACCGGGACGTATTCGATCCCGCTGTCGGCGAGCGCGGGCACGACCGTCGCCTCCCAGACGCGCTCGGTGAGCCACGCGCCGCGGGGTGCTGCGCCGAAGCGTGATGCGAGCCTGCGCGACAGCGTTCGAAGCTGGCCGAGCCGGTCGCGCTCGGGAATGGCGGCGAGCACCGGCTCGCTCGCCCCGCCCCCCAGGATCTCGACTTGGCCGCGCGCGACCATCGCCTCCAGCAGCTGCAGATCCGACGGGTATTCCTCGCACAGCATCCGGAACAGCGGGCCACTGCAGTGGAACGCGAAGCGGAAATCGGGGAACCGGTGCAGGGTCTCCAGGAACGGTCGGTAGCATTGCGTGAAAGCGAGATCGATGACTTCCCGGAAGTTGTCGGCGGGCTGGTGCGCGTGCACGCCGAACAGCAACGAGACCCGGGCGCTCATCGATGCCTCGCCAGCGGCTCAGGCCGCCTGGCCGGTGGCCCGCCGCATCGCGCCTCCGGCGCGCGGCGCCTTTCCGCCGTGCGCGACGGGCAGGGCGAGGGTCGCAGGCGGCGCTTCGCCGAGCAGCGCGTACAGATGCGCGAGATGGGCGCGGAACAGGCTCTCGATCTCGGCGACCGCGAACTCCGAATTGCTGTCGGACAGCCACCAGAACCAGTCGGAGGCTTCGCAGGCGGCGAGCTGCCGCGTGGCGCGGCCGAGCGCGTCAGGCCCCAGTCGGCCGCCGGCGACGGCGAGGTCGTAGCGTTCCTTCGCCGCGCGCAGGAGCTCCCACGCGTGGTTTCTCTCCGGTGAGCCGATCCAGGTCGCGAAGTCGCCACCGACCCAGCTTCCCGCGACCAGGCGGTCGAGCGTGCCGCAGGCGGCCGGCACACCTGCATCGATGTGCCGGCCGGGCTTGCCGTCCAGCCAGTCGGCGTAGGTCGTCGGACGGATCGTCGGGTGCGTCGCGATGCCGCGATAGAACGCGTCGAGGAAGTAGTTGCCGTTGTAGGGGTAGTACTCCCAGCAGTTCTCGCCGTCGAGGATGATGCTGACCAGGGGCGTGCGATCGTCGCGCGCCGTCGCGCCGATGCCTTCGATCGCGCCGATCAGGTCGGCGGCTGCGGCGTCGCCGTTCCATTTCGCGTATTCGAAGCCGATCCGATCCGACAGGAAATCGTCGCGGAAGAAGCATGTCGGTTGCCGGGACGCCTCGTGCAGGCGCCACGGACGATAGAGCCAGTCGCCGGCAGGACCGTCGGCGGCGTGGCCGAGGCTGTGGCGCAGCACCTGGGCGCCACTCGCGGCCCAGCGCAGGCCGCGGCTTCCAAGCAGGGCAAGGAACTCCGAGGAGATCGCCCCCTCGGCGGGCCACATGCCCGACGGCGGCGCGCCGAATCGACGTGCATGTGCGGCGATCGCCGCGTCCAGGTGGGCGGTGACCCGCTCGCGGCCGCCGGGATAGCCGCCTGCCGGCAGCGGGCAGTCGGGGAGGGCCTCGCGCGCGCTTGCGAAGTCGAGAAGCAGCGGCGCGAGCGGATGGTGCTCGGGCGTCGTCGACAGCTCGATCTGGCGCTGCGAGGCGAGACGCGCCCAGCGCGGCACGATGCCGCGCAGCGTCGCACCGATCAGCTCGAACAGCGCGCGCCGGTCGGCGTAGGTGAAGCGCGAGCCCTTGGCGATGAGCCGGGCGACCAGCGCGGATTCCCGGCGCAGACTCTCACCGGTCCATCCCAGGTGATACCAGGCCAGCAGGTCGCGCAGGTACTGGTCGGAAACGTAGGCGCGCCCGTCGGAACCGTGCTGCGACACCTTGTCGAAGATCTCCAGCAGCGCCTGGTAGGGCGCGAAAGGCTTGACCACCCGCTCGTGATTGGCCTGAAAGCAGCGATCCAGGATGAAATCCCGGTCGCCGGGCGTCAGCGGGGAGCTGTCCGGGCGCGCCAGGAGCCGCAGCAGCGGATCGCGCAGGCGATTCGAAGCGAACTGGTCGACGTAGTCGTCGATCTGGTCGAGGAGGACGGGCGCGAAGTTGACGACCGCCTGCACGCCGGGGTGGCGCTCCAGGTGCCACGCCATGTCCGTGTAGTCCTTGAGCGCGTGCAGGTAGACCCACGGCAGCTGGAACTCCCCGGTCGTGTGGTCGCGATAATCGGGCTGGTGCATGTGCCAAAGCAGCACGAGGTCGATGCGTTTCGAGCCCGCGGGGACGGCCGGCATGGTCGCATCAACGATGGTGATGAACGGTCTGGCCGAGCATTTCGGGAATGATCAGCGTGATGCCGCGGGGCGTGACATGGAATCGCTGGCGGTCGGCGGCGGGATCCACGCCTGCGACCAATCCGGGCGGGATGCGGCAGTGCTTGTCGACGATCGTCCGCTTCAGGACCGCACCCTCACCGACCTCGACGTTGGGCAGCACCACGCTGTCCTCGATCGTCGCGTGGCTCTGCACCCGGACGTTGGAGAAGAGCAGCGATCCACGCACGCTGCCGCCGCTGATGATGCACCCGCCGGCGACCAGCGAGCCGAGCGCCATGCCCCGCCGGTCCGCGTCGTCGAAGACGAACTTGGCCGGTGGCCACTGCTCCTGGTAGGTCCAGATCGGCCAGGCTTCGTCGTACAGGTCGAGATCCGGGACCACGTCGGTGAGCCGGATGTTGGCTTCCCAGTAGGCGTCGACGGTGCCGACGTCGCGCCAATAGGGGATGCCGTCGTGCACGTTGACGCAGCTGTCGGCGAAGTCGTGTGCAAAGACGCGGGCACCCGCGGTCATGGCGCCGGGGATCACGTCCTTGCCGAAGTCGTGCGTCGACCCGGGAAGGTCGGCGTCGCGCAGCAGCGCATCGTAGAGAAAGCCCGCGTCGAACACGTAGATGCCCATGCTGGCGAGCGCGCGTCCCGGCCGTCCCGGAATGCACGCCGGGTCGTCCGGCTTCTCCTGGAATTCCACGATGCGCCGCTCCCCGTCGATGCCCATCACCCCGAGCGAGCGCGCCTCGTCGGCTGACACCTCGACGCAGCCGACGGTCATCTGCGCCCGGCGCTCGACGTGGTCGTCGAGCATGCGCCGGTAGTCCATCTTGTAGACGTGATCGCCCGCCAGCACCAGCACGTAGTCGGGCGAATGACGGCGCAGGATGTCGAGGTTCTGGTAGACGGCGTCGGCAGTGCCCCGGTACCACATCGGCTCGATCCTCTGCTGCGCCGGCAGCAGCTCGATGAACTCGTGGAAGCGCCCGTCGAGGAAGCTCCAGCCGCGCTGCACGTGCCGGATCAGGCTCTGGGCCTTGTACTGCGTGCAGATGCCGATGCGGCGGATTCCGGAATTGACGCAGTTCGACAGCGGAAAGTCGATGATCCGGAACTTGCCGCCGAAGGGCACGGCAGGCTTCGCGCGCCAGTCGGTAAGGTGCTCGAGGCGGCTGCCACGCCCGCCGGCCAGGATCAGCGCGAGCGTCCTGTGGGCCAGCGAGTCCGATTGCCGGGCCCGGTCGTGAGCGGGCACGCCGACGGCGGAGCCGGGGGGTGGCGTCTCGTTGGTCATCGCTGCTCCGCGAAGGCGACGCGCCGATGGGCGACGCCCATAGTGTCCGGATCGTGAATGGCGCGAAATCGGCCGCGGATGCGCTGGTCCAGCGATTGATCGCCGGCCGGCTGCACGATCCCTTCGCGGTCCTGGGCGTACAGCGCGCGAGCGGCGCCGGAAATCGCCTGGTGATCCGCGTGTTCGATCCGCAGGCGCAGGCTGCGTTCATCGACACCGGCAGCGGCTGGCGTGCGGCAACTCCGCTCGGGTCGACCGGCGTGTTCGAGTTGCGCATGTCCGCCCGTCCGCCGCGACCCTGGCGCGTGCGCTTCGAGCGCAGCGATGGCGTGCGCGAAGGCATCGACGCCTACGCATTTCCCCCGTCGATCTCCGACCACGATCGTTTCCTGTTCAACGCCGGCAGGCTGCACCAGGCCTATCGTACGCTCGGGTCGCAGCCGATGGTGCAGGCAGGGGTCCACGGCGTGCGCTTTGCGGTCTGGGCGCCCAATGCCGAACGCGTCAGCGTCGTCGGAGACTTCAATGGCTGGGACGGACGGCTGCATCCACTGGCGGCGCACCGCGCGAGCGGCCTCTGGGAGGTCTTCGTTCCGGGCATCGGGCCCGGCAGCCTCTACAAGTTCGAGGTCGCGGCGCGCTCGGGCGGCGTGATGCTGAAGACCGACCCCTATGCGCAATGGTTCGAGCTGCGCCCGGGAACGGCGTCTCGCGTTGCGTCCAGGAGCTCCTACGTTTGGGGCGACGACGCCTGGCGCAGCGCGCGCACGCGTCGGGACTGGCTGCATGCGCCGTTCAACGCCCACGAAGTCCATGCCGGGTCGTGGCGGCGCCGTCCCGATGGGCGCCCGCTCGGCTACCGCGAGCTCGCGAAAACGCTGGTGCCCTACGTGCGCGATCTCGGCTGCACGCACATCGAGTTCCTGCCGCTGACCGAGCATCCGCTCGACGAGTCCTGGGGCTACCAGACCACCGGCTAATTCGCTCCCACGAGCCGGTACGGCGCGCCCGACGACCTGCGCTACCTGATCGATGGCTGCCATCGGGCCGGGCTCGGGGTGATTCTGGACGGGGTGCCTGGTCACTTCCCCGAGGATCCGCGGCGCGGATTCCACGCCGAATGGGGGACGCGGGTCTTCAACTACGGCCGGCACGCGGTGCAGACGTTCCTCATCGCGAGCGCCCACTACTGGCTGAGCGAATTCCACTTCGACGGCCTTCGCCTCGACGCGGTCGCGTCGATGCTCTACCTCGACTACGCGCGCAAGGAGGGGGAGTGGCTGCCCAACGTCCGCGGCGGGCGCGAGAACCTCGAGGCCATGGCGTTCCTGCGCGAGCTCAACGTCGCCGTGCACCGCGATTTCCCCGGCTGCATCACGATCGCCGAGGAATCGACGGCGTGGCCGATGGTTTCGCGCCCGGTGCACCGCCGCTTCCACCACGAAGCGCTGACGTTTCCGCGCGTGTACGCGTTTTCCGAGAACTTCGTCCTGCCGCTTTCGCACGACGAAGTGGTCCACGGCAAGGGATCGCTGCTTGCGCGCATGCCCGGTGACCCGTGGCGGCGCTTCGCCAATCTGCGCCTGCTCGCCGCGCTGCAGATCGCCGGGCCCGGCAAGAAGCTCGGCTTCATGGGCAACGAGCTCGCGCAGCAGTGGGAATGGAACGCGCTCTCCGAACTCGACTGGGCGACCGCCGAGCGCGACCCGCGCCATGCCGGCGTGGGCCGCCTCGTCCGCGACCTGAACCGGCTCTACCGTGACCTGCCCGCGTTGCACGACCTCGATTTCGACGAACACGGCTTCGACTGGATCGACTGTCACGATGCCGAGCAATCGGTGCTCGCCTTCCTGCGTCGCGCGCGGGACGGCGCGGCGCTGGCTGCGGTGTTCAATTTCACGCCCGTCGTCCGTCATCGCTACCGTATCGGGGTTCCCCGTAGTGGGACTTGGCGGGAAGTGTGCAACACCGACTCGCGCCACTATGGCGGCAGCGACGTCGGGAATGGCAGCGCGGTGGAGTCCTCCGACGTCCCGGCGATGGGATTCGCACAGTCCCTCGAGCTGACGCTTCCGCCGCTGGCTGCACTCTTCCTGCAGGCGCAGGCGCCGTGACGTTCGTCGACCGGTGTCCCCTTGCGGTGGCCGCGGAGCCCGCGGCCGCGAGTCGGGCTGGCGACTTCGCGCCACGATTTCACCCGCCCTTCACCCGCCGCGTGCCTCGCTCAGGGCCTTGTTCGCCTGCTCGGGTGTGGCAAACGGACCGGCGAACACCGCACTCGCGTCGAAGGGGATCGTCGTCGCACCCGAAGGCCAGGTGACCACGTAGAAGCCGCTGGCCGGCGGCGTTGCCGAATCCGAAATCGTCGCGCGCTCGTAGCATTCGGCGTCGAATACATGCCCGTCGACCACCCGGACGACTTCCAGTTGCCCGATCATCATCGGTCCTCCCTCGCGGTTCCAGCCCCTCGTACCGCAATCGCGCCGCGAGGTGCCTCCTCTTCCGGCGATTGTGGTGTACGCGCGGCGACAAGTCTTGATCCCGGTCAATCCGGCGACATCGAGCGGCGCTTGCCTGGGGTCTAGAATCGACCCGCGACCCACTCGTGACGACGGCGATGCAGGCGATCGACGCTGAACCAGGCGATGCGGCCAGGATGGTCGCGTACTTCTCGATGGAGATCGGGCTCGAGGATTCGATCCCGACCTACGCGGGAGGATTGGGGGTGCTGGCCGGGGACACGGTTCGCTCGGCGGCGGACATGGGTGTCGCGCTGGTCGCCGTGTCGCTGGTGCACCGCAAGGGCCATTTCCGCCAGCGCCTGGATGCAGCCGGCAATCAGACCGAGGAAAGCGTCCCCTGGCCAGTGGCCGAGCGGCTGGTCGAGATGCCGGCGCGGGTGAGCGTGGAGATCGAGCATCGCAGCGTCGCGCTGCGCGCCTGGCGTTACGATGTCCGCGGCGTGGCCGGCCACGTCGTCCCGGTGTACCTGCTCGACGCCGACGTCCAGGGAAACGATCCTGCGGACCGGACCCTCACCGACAGCCTGTACGGCGGCGACGAGCGCGTCAGGCTCTGCCAGGAGGTCATCCTCGGCATCGGCGGCGTGCGCATGCTGCGCGCGCTGGGCTACCAGCGGCTGCACCGCTTCCACATGAACGAAGGGCATGCGGGCCTGCTGACGGTCGAGCTCGTCTACGAGGTGGCCCGTGCCAGCAATCGCGACGAGATCACCCGGGATCTCGTCCAGTTGATCAAGCCGATGTGCGTGTTCACCACGCACACGCCGGTGGCCGCCGGGCACGACAGGTTTCCGCTGTCGCTGGTCGCCCGCGTCATCACCGGCTACAACCACCACTTCGACGCGATCGCCCAGGAGATCTGCATCGATGGGTGCCTGAACATGACCTACCTCGCGCTCGACAACAGCCGCTACATCAACGGGGTCGCGAAGAAGCACGGGGAGCTCGCCCGGCACATGTTCGGCGAGCGCAAGATCGACTCGATCACCAACGGCATCCACGCAACGACATGGGCGTCGCCTCCGATCGATGCGCTGCTCGACCGGCACATTCCGGGATGGCACGAGGACAACGCGAGCCTGCGCTATGCGCTGGGCATCCCCGGCCAGGAGCTCTGGGAGGCCCACGGCGAGGCGAAGCGCGCGCTGATCGGTCATGCCAACCAGGCGGCAGGCGCCGAACTGGACCCTGAGGTCTTCACCATCGGATTCGCGCGGCGCGCCACGGCGTGGAAGCGCGCCGACCTGCTGTTCTTCGATCCGGCGCGACTGCAGGCGATCGCCGGCAAGGCGGGCAAGTTCCAGCTCGTCTTCGCCGGCAAGGCGCACCCGCAGGACGAGTCCGGCAAGGCGCTGATCAGGCGGGTGTTCGCAATGAAGGAGGTACTCGCGCCGGCGATCAAGCTGGTCTACCTCGAGGATTACGACATGCGGCTGGCACGACTGATGACGGCAGGCGCCGACCTGTGGCTCAACACGCCGCAGGTGCCGCTCGAGGCGTCGGGCACCAGCGGGATGAAGGCCGCGCTCAACGGGGTGCCTTCGCTGTCGATCCTCGATGGCTGGTGGGTCGAGGGTTGCATCGAAGGCGTCACCGGGTGGGCGATCGGCAGCAACATGGCGATGGAAACGGACGACGACCGGGCGGCCGACGCGCATTCGCTGTACGACAAGCTCGAGGGCGTGGTCATGCCTCTGTTCTACGGCCGGCGCGAAGGCTACATCGACGTCATGCGCCACGCGATCGCGCTCAACGGCTCGTTCTTCAACACCGAGCGGATGCTCGACCAGTACGTGCGCAAGGCCTACTTCGAATGAAGACGGGCATCGCCCTCGGGGCCATTGATCTCGGTCAAGGGCGCGGCCCGGACGCAGGGTAAGCTCGGCTTTCCAGTCCGGTCGTCTGCCGAAGCGGTCGGCGCGTCCGGCGAGGCACGAGGGATTCCATGGTCGATGCCCAGCTGCGCGTGCTGTTCGCGACGGCCGAATGCGCCCCGCTGGTCAAGACCGGTGGCTTGGGCGATGTCAGCGCCGCGCTGCCCGTTGCGTTGCGCAAGCGCGGCATCGACATCCGCGTGCTGCTGCCGGGCTACCGTCCGGTGCTCGATGCACTGCGCACGCAGGCGCATCCGTCCGCGCGCCCCTGGACGATCCTCGCGCAGGCCGGTCCGAGCCGGCTGATCGAGACGCAACTGCCCAGTGGCGTTCCGCTGCTCGTGATCGACCACCCGTCGCTCTACGACCGGCCGGGCAGTCCCTATCAGGACGAGCGACGAGCGGACTGGCCCGACAATCCCCTGCGCTTCGGCCTGCTCTCCAAGGCGGCAGCGATGCTCTCCG
>JBLMVY010000379.1:0-3285 GCA_050256935.1 Candidatus Levyibacteriota bacterium
GCTCCTCGGGCAAGGGCCACGAGTACTTCCTCAAGTACCTGCTCGGAACCAGCCACGGCGTGCAGGGACAGGATCTCGCCGCGGGCGGCGATCCCGGCAACGCCAGGCCGCAGGAAGTCGCGTGGCACGCCGAGGCGCCCAAGGGCAAGCTCGACCTCCTGGTCACCCTCGATTTCCGGATGAGCACGACCTGCCTCTATTCGGACATCGTGCTGCCCACCGCGACCTGGTACGAGAAGAACGACCTCAACACCAGCGACATGCACCCGTTCATCCACCCGCTGTCGACGGCGGTGGATCCGGCGTGGCAGGCCAGGAGCGACTGGGAGATCTACAAGGGCTTCGCCAAGGCCTTCAGCGAAGTGTGCGTCGGCCACCTCGGCGCCGAGAAGGACCTGGTGCTCACCCCGCTGATGCACGACAGCCCGGCGGAGCTCGCCCAGGCGATCGACGTCGCCGACTGGAAGAAAGGCGAATGCGAGCTGGTGCCCGGAAAGACCGCGCCGCAGATGACGGTGGTCGAGCGCGACTATCCGAACGTCTACAAGCGCTACACGTCGCTGGGGCCGCTGATGTCCAAGGTCGGCAACGGCGGCAAGGGCATCGCCTGGAACACCCAGGACGAGGTGCAGGCGCTGGCGGAGCTCAATGGCAAGGTCGCCGACGAAGGCGCGACCCAGGGCCTGCCGCGCATCGACACCGACATCGACGCCTGCGAGGTCGTGATGATGCTGGCCCCCGAGACCAACGGCCATGTCGCGGTCAAGGCGTGGAATGCGCTGTCGAGGATCACCGGGCGCGAGCACGCCCACCTGGCGCTGCATCGCGAGGACGAGAAGATCCGCTTCCGCGACATCCAGGCGCAGCCGCGCAAGATCATCAGCTCGCCCACCTGGAGCGGCCTCGAGAGCGAGAAGGTGAGCTACAACGCCGGCTACACCAACGTCCACGAGCTGATCCCGTGGCGCACGCTGTCCGGGCGCCAGCAGTTCTACCAGGACCACCGCTGGATGCGCGATTTCGGCGAGGGCTTCGTCAGCTACCGCCCGCCGGTCGACCTGAAGGCGATGGCGGAGGTCGCGGGCCGCAAGCCCAACGGCCATCCGGAGATCCCGCTCAACTTCATCACGCCGCACCAGAAGTGGGGAATCCACTCGACCTACAGCGACAACCTGCTGATGCTGACGCTGAACCGCGGCGGTCCCGTCATCTGGCTGTCCGAGGACGATGCTGCGAAGGGCGGCATCGAGGACAACGACTGGGTCGAGCTCTTCAACGCCAACGGCGCGATCGCGGCCCGGGCGGTGGTGAGCCAGCGCGTCAAGCCGGGGATGGTCATGATGTACCACGCGCAGGAGAAGACGATCAACACGCCCGGGTCCGAGATCACCGGCGCGCGGGGCGGCATCCACAACTCGGTGACCCGGGTGGTGCTGAAGCCCACGCACATGATCGGCGGTTACGCGCAGCTGTCCTACGGCTTCAACTACTACGGCACGATCGGTACCAACCGCGACGAGTTCGTCCTGGTGCGCAAGATGGCCAGGGTCGACTGGCTGGACGACGAACCGGCCCTCGCCGGCCAATGACGGGAGATCCGCGATGAAGATTCGTGCGCAGATCGGCATGGTGCTGAACCTCGACAAGTGCATCGGCTGCCATACCTGCTCGGTCACCTGCAAGAACGTCTGGACCAACCGGCCGGGCATGGAGTACGCCTGGTTCAACAACGTCGAGACCAAGCCCGGCATCGGCTACCCGAAGGAGTGGGAGAACCAGCAGAAGTGGAACGGCGGCTGGGTGCGCAACCCGGACGGCTCGATCGTTCCGCGGCAGGGCGGCAAGTGGAAGATCCTGATGCGGATCTTCGCCAACCCCAACCTGCCGCAGATCGACGACTACTACGAGCCCTTCACCTTCGACTACGAGCACCTGCAGACCGCGCCCGAGACGAAGGCCGCGCCCACGGCGCGCCCGCGCAGCCTGATCACCGGCGAGCGGATGGACAAGATCGTCTGGGGCCCGAACTGGGAGGAGATCCTTGGCGGCGAATTCGCCAAGCGCAGCCGCGACTCCAACTTCGACGAGGTGCAGAAGGACATCTACGGGCAGTTCGAGAACACCTTCATGATGTACCTGCCGAGGCTGTGCGAGCACTGCCTCAATCCCGCCTGCGTCGCCTCCTGCCCGTCGGGATCGATCTACAAGCGCGAGGAGGACGGCATCGTCCTCATCGACCAGGACAAGTGCCGTGGCTGGCGCATGTGCGTCTCCGGCTGTCCCTACAAGAAGATCTACTACAACTGGCAGAGCGGCAAGGCCGAGAAGTGCATCTTCTGCTATCCGCGCATCGAGGCCGGCCAGCCTACCGTGTGCTCGGAGACCTGCGTCGGGCGCATCCGCTACCTCGGCGTGCTGCTCTACGACGCCGATCGCATCGAGGCGGCCGCCGCCGTCGAGCGCGACCGCGACCTCTACCAGGCCCAGCTCGACGTCTTCCTCGATCCGCACGACCCCAAGGTCATCGAGCAGGCGCGCCGCGACGGCGTCCCCGCCGCGTGGCTCGAAGCGGCCAAGGCGAGCCCGGTCTACAAGATGGCGGTCGACTGGAAGGTCGCGCTGCCGCTGCATCCCGAGTACCGGACGCTGCCGATGGTCTGGTACGTGCCGCCGCTCTCCCCGATCACCGCCGCGGCCAACGCCGGGCAGATCGGCGTCAACGGCGAGATCCCCGAGGTGCGGCAGCTGCGCATCCCGGTGCAGTATCTCGCCAACCTGCTGACTGCCGGCGACACGCTCCCGGTGCTGCGCGCGCTGGAGCGGATGCTGGCGATGCGCGCGTACCAGCGCGACAAGCACGTCGAAGGCCGCCAGAACCTCGCCGTACTGAACCAGGTCGGCCTGTCCGCCGCCATGGTCGAGGACATGTACAAGGTGATGGCGATCGCGAACTACGAGGACCGTTTCGTCATCCCGACCACGCACCGTGAATACGCGGAGAACGCCTACGACCTGCGTGGCGGATGCGGCTTCTCCTTCGGCAACGGCTGCTCGGACGGCGCCAGCGAGGCGAGCCTGTTCGGGGGCAGGAAGAAGCGGACGATCCCCATCAAGGCGGCCGTATGAGCGAGCGCATCGGACGTAGCCACATGGGCCTGACCGAAGACGAACATCGCCATCGCCGGATGCTGCGCGCGCTGGCCGCCCTGCTCCAGTATCCGGACCAGGAGCTGCGCGCGGCCCTGCCCGAGATCGCCGCGGCGATCGACGCCGATCGCGCGCTGT
>JBLMVY010000380.1:0-11303 GCA_050256935.1 Candidatus Levyibacteriota bacterium
CGGCTACGCGGTCGTCCCGCCGGATTGGGTCTCGCCCGGCACCACCCGAACTTGGGCACGGCCGAGGTTGTGATAGATCCTTCGGCGGCGCATCAGTGGCCACCACTCGTAGAGAAAGATCTGCATTGGCCGCCACATCGCCACCCAGCCACCGATGCTGAGGCTTTCGCGGACGACCTTGACGAGCGGCCTGCCCTCCAGCGGCGCAAGTCGATCCGCCAGAAGCAGGCAGGCGCTCAGGAATGCGGCGCCGATCAGCAGGCTCACGCGTCCTTCCCGCAGCAGAACCGTCACCATGCGCCGGGTCAGCCCCGCCTTGTAAGTGAAGTAGTTCCGGATCGCCTCGGTGACCAGCGCGGTCGGATCCTCAGGCGGCATCTGCGCCAGGTGCACCGTGATGTGGAAGTGGCTCCCCTGCGGAAACTCCAGGGCCCAGGTCTCGATGAATTCCTCGGCGTCGTGGTCGAGATCACGGTGATGGAACGGCGTCGGGTCCATCGAGTTGAAGAGTTGCGACAACTCGCTCAGGCGCAGCTCTATCCGGTGGATCTCGGTGCGGGTGCGGGACATGGTTGGCCGGCGGGTGTCGGGGCCCGCCCATTGAGATTCGGGTCATCAATGAAAAGGCGGGAGTCGCCTCGAATCGATGCTGATACTACGACCATCGCTGCCGATCTTGCAAAGGCCGTGACCATGATGCGCACCCGACTGCTCAGGGCATCACCTGACGTCGGAACATCGGACCAGCCAGGTTCTGATGGCTCCCGAGCGGCCGGCATTGGCCGGTCAGCGACTTCAGATACGTCGGCCTGCGGTGCCCGACGCATCGATTACGACATGCCGCGGCATTGAAGACGCACGCTCGACGGGAAAGTGTTACCGATGTGTCCGGACCGAACTGTTACCGATGTCCCCGGAATGGACACACCGGTTCCAGGTTCGGTCCCTGCTGGGTGCGCACGCGACGAGGGCCCCGCCGGCGCTCAGAACTTCCGCTCCTTGGCGCGGGCACAGGTCCCCCTTCCGAAGGCGGAGACGCGACTGAAGACGCGAACCTTGGTCTCGGAAGTGATAATGGTCCCCGCGTACCGATCAATCGAAACCTGGTATTCGGTGGGCTCGCCATCGGCAACTTCGGACCACTTATATATGATGTAGCCCTCCGCAATATCGGCAGGGTGGCCGTTCGCCCTCTGAGCCTGAAAATCCACCACGATATTCATGTCGACCGCGGTCCGCGGATGATCATGAACAACGTGGCAGGCAAGGGTGAGCGGCGGCGTGGGTGTGGAGGCCGGCGCGGCTTGAGGTTGCGCGCCAGCGGGCGTCGTCAGCAAGACCAGAAGCAAACCGGCAATGTACCCACGCATGAACGCTCCCCTGGACCGTTGGGCGGGAATCGTACTTGATCGTACCGATGGACACGGATGCGCGCAAATACGCCCCCTTTTCGACCCTCGATGGAATGCTGCGCTGGATGGAATCGAACGTTGCTCTCGCATGGCTGGAGGAATCTGCCCGCTCCGCCGTAGTTCCGTGCCCGCCCGCAGCGGGGTCCCCTTTGTGCGTTTCCGACCATAACGGATAGCCCCGATGCACGATCCTCGCGTTTTCTTCGCCGCCGAACGGACGCTCCTCGCGTGGGTGCGCACCGGCCTCACCATCATGGCCTTCGGGTTCGTTGTCGCACGGTTCGGCCTGTTCCTGCGGCTGCTTGCCATTCAGGATGCCAAGTCGGCCGCTTATGCGGGGTACCACCATCTGTCGAACGGCGTAGGAATCGCGCTTGTCCTGGTGGGTACCGCATGCATGATCCTCGGTGCGTTCCAGCATCGAAGCTACGTGTCGACGCTGCCCGCGGCGGACGTGCCGCGATCGCACGATCCACGGTACCCGATTGCCCTCGCGCTGTTTCTCGCTGCCCTCGGTCTTGCACTTGCCGCTTATCTGGTGATGTAACCCCGGTGATGGGATCGGCGCACATCCCCGACTCCCCTTCTTCTGCATGACGATCGCGGCGGTCGACCTGCCTGCCTCGGATTGCGTCGGGAACGCGGACCTCGATGACTCGCTCCGCTGCCGAGTGAAACCGGAAGGCCGGAGACTTGGCAGGAGCTGCACGGGAGAGGATACTTTTTGCGTTGATCGGTCTCTCTGGAAGGAGGCGGCCATGGCGAACATTCAGGACGCGTTGCAGGGCATCGAAAGGGGGTCGGATCCGCTCTTTCCGTACGCGCCGCCGGACTGGAGACGCGAAGCCGCGCTGGAAACTGCGCGGCACGAGCAGCTGACGCTCGGCGATGACCACTGGGTGGTCGTGCGCGGGCTGCAGGAGTTCTTCGCCCGCCACGAGTACGGCGCCGTCAACCTGCGTGAGCTCCACGACGCCCTCGACGAGAAGTTTCACCACAAGGGCGGCATGAAATACCTCTACACGCTGCTTCCCGGTGGACCGATCGCGCAGGGCTGCCGTCTGGCCGGGCTCAAGCCTCCCGCGGGCGCGACCGACCCGAGCTTCGGGAGCGTCGCGTAGCCGTGCGACAGGTAACGACATTGGCGTGAACCGGGCGTGAACATCCGCCGTGCAGACTCATCTGCGCGCTGATCGCGCGCGTGACGGCAATGCGATTTCTCAACTGGCTCTAGTCCACGGTGCCTGGCACGGCGCATAGTGCTGGGGGCAGGTACTGCCGCTGCTTCGCGCCGCGGACCATTCCGCGCACGCCGTCACGCTCACCGGAGTCGGCGAGCGCCCTCAAAGGGTGGTCTCGCAAGGGAGGTTGCCGATTGCGTGCGCTGCGGCGGCGCGACACGTTGCGCGTTGTCCCCGTCCGCATGTGCGCCTGGCAAAACGGTCACGAGTAGCGCAGAAACGAAAAAGGAGCTACGTCGAAACCGACGCAACTCCTTGATGCGAATGGCTCCCCGACCTGGGCTCGAGCCAGGCGCCTGCGGATTGACGGATCCGCGTTATCGGCGGCAGTTCTCTCTTACAAAGCAATGGGCTATGCCTGTGCGGCTTGGTCTATTTTCGGCCAGTTACGGCGACTTCGCCGCGCGTCGACGGAGATACGGGTAGGAAAACAGACCAAGCAATGCAGGCTCCAGAGATCAATCCCCTGGAGCAAGACCGTCGACGCTGAGCATGCGCGTAGGGTCACACCTATGACTCACATCGACGCCGGAAAGAAACCGCGGCTGCGGCGAATCTCGTTGTGACATCGGATTGAATCCGGATCACGCGGCCGACGCCCATCGCGCCATTCCCGCGTTGGGCGACGTAAACCTCATGGTTACGGTCGATCCGAGATCGGTCCAGGCCCGCCGATACGCAAAGGGATGTGCTGAGCGATACGGCGACGAGCAGCTATTACCTGCTGCTCGCCGGACGATGGTTCCGCGCGCCACCGATGCCGGGTCCATGGATCTACGTTGCGAACAATGCGCCGCCGCGGGACTTCGGGAGCATTCCTTCGGACTCGCTGGCGGGCGCGGTGCTACCGACAGTTGCCGGCGCACCGCAGGCGGCGTTGATCGCAAATTCCATTCCGAGGTCGGCGATGGCGACGATCATCCGCCTCCATCCCAACAGCTACTTCGTGGCGAGCGCTGGCGTCGGATTCCCCGCAACGCCCCTCGCCGTCCCTTTGCCGTCGCGTCATCGGTTCCTGCGATCGTCTACTCGACTCCCGCTTCCTCGCCGCTGCGCTATATGGCCTACGTGCGCGTCTACCTGACCACACCCCGGTACGTCCACGTCGGATACACGCCGGGATACCTGCGCACCGTGGTTTCCCCCGCGGGCACGGTGATTTACGGTACGGGCTACTCGTATGCGGTGTGGGTCAGAGACGTCTGGCATCCGCCGCCCGTCACCCACGGCGTCGCGTCGCCGCCTACGACCACCCTGCGTATTGGGTGGATATCCATGCTGCGCAACTGCCTCGGCGAGCGTCTACGGGAAGTGGGGCAAGACGGTGTATTCGGGAACGCGCCGGAACTTCGGCCACCTAGGGGGCCGCGGCCGCAGGTGACGACCGACGTCCGGATGACAGCCTTTGATTTGCATCAACGGACACCGGTGCAATGGCGTTATGGTCGTCGATGGCGCGGGAGGTCCAATGCCTCGTGCGGTCGCACTATAAGGGAGAACGAACATGAAGCGCGCGAATTTCCTCGCGGCGGCGGCCTGCGCCGGCGCATTGCTCTTGCCGGTCGCAGCAGGCGCGCAAGCGACGGACGAATGGCGGTTCGACGCGCTCATCTATGTCTACCTCCCCGACATCAGCGGCGCGACGACGTTTCGGCAGACAGGCGCCAGCGACAGCGCCACGGTCGATGCCGACAAGATCCTCAAGAACCTCAAGTTCGCATTCATGGGCACCTTCGACGCGAGCAAGGGGCGATGGGGTCTCACCAACGACCTGATGTACCTGAACGTCGGCGACAGCAAGTCGCAGACGCGCGACATCGCCATCGGTGGTACGCGGATCCCGGCCGATGCCTCGGCCGACGTCCACCTCGACCTCAAGGGCTGGGTCTGGACGGTCGCCGGAACCTACGAAGCCGTTTCCGACCCGCAGGTGCGCCTGCAGCTCCTCGCCGGCGCGCGGATGCTCAGCGCCAGAGAGAACCTGGACTGGCAGGTAGGCGGCAACGTCGGGCCCATTCCCCTGCCCGGCCGGCAGGGCAATAGCGAAGCCAAGATCGACAACTGGGATGGGATTGTGGGCGCCCGGGGCCGGCTCATGTTCGGAAGCAACCGCGAGTGGTTCGTACCGTACTACGTCGACGTGGGCACTGGCAATTCGGATCTCACCTGGCAGGCGATCAGCGGCCTGGGTTACTCGTTCAAGTGGGGCGACGTCATCCTCGCCTGGCGCTATCTCGACTACAACATGAAGTCGGACGAGAAGATCCAGAGCGTCAACTTCAACGGACCGGCACTCGGCGTCGCCTTCCACTGGAAATGACAGCTCCGATGAAGGAATCAGTCATGTCAACGAGATTCGTCGTCAGGTCCTTGACGGTTGCGCTGTCTGGCGTGATCGCGAACGGCGCAGCAGCGCAGCAGATCACGGGGGTGCCGGGTTCGCCAAGTGCGACGACGACCCTCGACGGCAAACAGCTGCCCCCGCCACCGCCGCAATTCGGCGGCGTGATCAAGGAGGACGCCAAGGATTCGACGCCCTGGTGGCCGCCGCGAGTCGTCCCCCCCAAGGGCGCACCGAACGTGCTCCTGATCATGACCGACGACTCCGGTTACGGGGTGCCCAGCACCTTCGGCGGCGTGATTCCCACGCCGGCGCTCGATCGCATCGCCAAAGCCGGGCTTCGCTACACGCAGTTTCACTCGACGGCGCTGTCTTCGCCCACTCGCGCGGCAATCATCACCGGCCGCAACCATCACTCGGTCGGTTTCGGCCAGATCGGCGAGTTCGCCACCGGCTACCCCGGCTACGACTCGATCATCGGGCCCGAGAACGCGACCATCGGGCGCATTCTCTCCGACAACGGCTACGCTACATCCTGGTTCGGCAAGAACCACAACACGCCTTCCTTCCAGTACAGCGCGGCCGGGCCCTTCGACCAGTGGCCGAGCGGTATGGGCTTCCAGTACTTCTACGGCTTCATGGGGGGCGAGACGGACCAGTGGACACCCTACCTCTTCCGCGATCACACGGCGGTCTATCCGTGGATCGGAAAGAAGGACTACAACTTCGTCACCGACATGGCGGACGACGCCATCCGCTACGTGACGGAGCTGAACGCGTCCGCGCCGGAAACACCATTCTTCGTCTATTACGTGCCTGGTGCCACGCACGATCCCCATCAGCCGACCAAGGAGTGGATCGACAGGATCAGCAAGATGCACCTCTTCGACCAAGGCTGGGAGAATCTGCGCGAGCAGATCTTCGCCAACCAGAAGCGGCTCGGCGTGATTCCCCCGAACACCGAGCTGACGCCGTGGCCGGACGAGCTGCCGAAGTGGGATTCGCTCTCGGCCGTGCAGAAGAAGATCGTCATTCGCGAGGCCGACGTGTTCGCAGCCTACACCGCATACAGCGACCACGAGATCGGTCGCGTGATCCAGGCGGTAGAGGACATGGGCAAGCTCGACAACACGCTCATCATCTACATCAACGGCGACAACGGCACGAGCTCCGAAGGCTCGATGATGGGCACGCCGAACTGGATGACCGTCGCCAACGGCGTGCTCCAGCTGCCCGAGGCCGAGTACCTGCGCTATTACGAGTCCTGGGGCTCCGACAAGACCTACCCGCACATGGCAGTGCCGTGGGCATGGGCCTTCGACACGCCGTTCAAGTGGGTGAAGCAGATCGCCTCGCATTTCGGCGGAACACGCCAGGGCATGGCAATTGCGTGGCCCGGCCACATCGGCGACCCGGGCGGCATCCGCAACCAGTTCCATCATGTGATCGACATCGTGCCGACGATCCTCGAGGCCGCCGGGATCCGGGCGCCGGACATGGTCGATGGCATCAAGCAACGGCCGATCGAGGGCGTCAGCATGGTGTACACCTTCGACAAGGCGAATGCCAACGCCCCCTCGAAGCGTGACACCCAGTACTTCGAGATGTTCGCCAACCGCGGCATCTACCACGATGGCTGGTACGCCTGCACGACGCCTCCCGAGCCGCCGTGGCTCGTCGGTACCAAGCCGCTGCCGCCGATCAGCGAATACAAGTGGGAGCTCTACAACATCGCCGAGGACTACTCGCAAGCCCACGACCTCGCGGCGAAGTACCCAGAAAAGCTCAAGGAGATGCAGGCGCTGTTCCTGGCCGAAGCGGCGAAGTACCAGGTGTTGCCGCTCGACAACTCCGTCCTCCCGCGCCTCCTCACCCCGCGGCCAAGCGCAACGGCCGGGCGCACGACGTTCACGTACCAAGGTGAGAACGTCGGCATTCCGGTCGGCAACGCGCCGAGCCTGCTGGATCGCGACTACACGATCACGGCCGAGATCACCATCCCCAGGGAAGGTGCCGAGGGCATGATCGCGACGATGGGCGGTCGCTTCGGCGGCTACGGCCTCTATCTGCAGAAGGGCAAGCCCGTTTTCGTCTACAACCTGCTCAACCTGAAGCGCTACCGCTTCGAAGGCGGCGTCGGCGCCAAGGATTGGCTCGGGAAATCCCTCAAGCCGGGCAAGCACACCATCGCGTTCGACTTCAAGTACGACGGTCCTGGGCTCGGCAAGGGTGGCGTCGGCGTGCTGACGGTCGACGGCAAGGTGCTCGCGAAGCAGAAGATGGAACACACCATACCGTTCATGATGGCGCTCGATGAGACGCTCGACATTGGCATGGACACCCGGACGCCTGTCGACGAGAGTTACAAGCTGCCGTTCAAGTTCACCGGCACCATCAACAAGGTCACGTACCGGATCGGGCCGGAGCAGATCAGCGTTTCCGAGCGTGACGCCGTGCAGCGGGCAGTCGCTGCGGCGCATGACACGCCTCAAGAGGCGCCGAGGGAGCTGGCGCATCCGTAAAGCGGTGCAGCGCGGCAGGCGGATCGTCCGCGGCTAGCGTGAATGCGCAGGATCCGGAGGAGCGCTCTGCCATTGGAGCGCTCCTTCTCGCTTTCCAACGGCGGCCTACCGAACGACTCGACGAGCATGGAAGACACCACCAAGGCGCTGCCGCAGGGCATGCATGTCCTCGCCAAGCCCATCGGCCCGGTGTGCGACATCAAGTGCGACTACTGCTTCTACCTCGAGAAGCGTGGCTTGTTCGGCAGCACGGAGCAGTATCGCATGCCCGACGAGGTTCTGGCGAAGTACATCGAGCAATACGTCAGTGCGCAGCCGACGCCAGTCGTCGAGTTCCTGTGGCACGGTGGCGAGCCGACGCTGCTTGGCGTCGATTTCTTTCGCCGCGCAGTCGAGCTGCAGAAGCCGTTCCGAGGAAGGAAGGAGATCCGCAACTCGCTGCAGACGAATGCCTTGCACCTTGACGACGAGTGGTGCGAGTTCTTCAAGACGAACGATTTCTTCATTGGCGTGAGCCTCGACGGCCCGAAGGAGATCCACGACCGCTATCGGAAGGATCGCCACGGCAACGGGACGTTCGAGCGCGTGATGCGAGGCGTGCGTCTGCTGCAGAAGCACAACGTGGAGTTCAACGCACTGGCCTGCGTCGGACGCGAGACGGCCTATCGACCGCTCGATGTCTATCGCTTCTTCAAGGATTCAGGCATTCCGTACATCCAGTTCACCCCCATCGTCGAGCGCGAGCCCGACGAGGCGACGATGGCGATCAAGTTCTGGCTTGCACGCCCGTCCAGCCTCGATCGGGTCGAACCGAATACGCGCGTTACGCCGTGGACCGTCGAACCCGAGAAGTACGGCGACTTCCTGATCGCAATCTACGAGGAGTGGGTCCGCAATGACGTCGGCTCGGTGTTCGTGATGAATTTCGAGTGGGCGCTGAATGCCTGGATCGGCAACGGTTCGCCGGTGTGCATCTTCTCCCGGCAGTGCGGCCGGGCGGTGGCGATGGAGCACGACGGCAGCGTGTTCGCCTGCGATCACTACGTCTACCCGGAGTATCGACTCGGCAACATCCTCGACGACGATCTCGGCGACATGGTCGACGCGTCGGTCGCGTCAGGTTTCGGGCCGCACAAGGAGAAGACGCTGCCACGCTACTGCCGCGAGTGCGAAGTGCTCGAGGCCTGCTGGGGCGGCTGTCCGAAACACCGGTTCGCGAAGGCGGCCAATGGAGAGCCGGGACTGCACTACCTGTGTCCAAGCTACAAGAACTTCTTCCGACACATCCGGAAGTATCTCCACGCGATGACCCAGCTGCTGGGCGAGGGGCTACCCGTCTCGCTGGTGATGGATGCAGCCAGGGGCCCGCTGATCGTCACTCGCAAGAGCGGGGAACCATCGGTTGGCGCAAAGCAGTAGGCGTACCGCTGCGCGGCTTCGGGTGTGTTCCGGAGCGCGGCAAGGGCCCCCGCGGGACGGCACCGGCGCATCCCCCAAGCCGTCGTCAGTCGGTCGCGTCCCTGCCTACCCGCAGGCACCACCGAGCAACCCGGCCTTTATTTCCGGGTTCGGTGGGTTTGCACCGAGCCAGATTGAAAGGAAGGCCTTCGCAAAGTCGTCGCCCCCGATGGTGCCCTTCACCGTGCCGTTCACGCCGACCTGGAGGCCGGCGCCCGGCTCGTGAATGAAGATCAGCCGGTCGCCAGTCTTGGCATCGGTCATCATGGCGTTGAGCGCAGCGATGCGCTCTTTCAGAGCAGGAAGCCGGTCCTTGGCATTCTTCTCGAATCCTTCGCTCCACCCTTTCCGAAGGTCCTCAGCGCCGACGTTGCGGACGAACTGGAGGATCAGCTCGGACGTTGCATTCGATTCGAGCAGGGCGACCGGGTCGCTCGCGGGCACGACGACATAAAGTGCGGCGACGTAGACATTCACCTTGAACGCCGTCGCCTGGCGCAGGCCGAGTCCGTTCAGCGTCAGACGGCTGCCGTCGACCTGGACTTGGTCGGGGAAGCCGACTCCCTTGCATTCCCTGCCCTCCGCGACGCCCACACCCAGCGCCGCGGCCACGAACGCCGACAACAGCACTCCAGTGATATCCCGTCTCACCTCGTCTCCAATGACAGTGCCGCATGACCGTCATCGATCGGTCTGCCCGGCGCGGTGGCCCCGTGATGGCGACGATGCGGCGCATCATTGTGGTCGGGCGCGGCAGGCCGCTTCTTGACATGGGTCAACCCACCTCGCGACGCGCCAGCGCTAACATGATCCTGGACAGGCAGACGCTCCGTGGCAAGACGATGAAACGAGTCCATTCGGTCCTTGTCGCACTCGCCGGGCTCATCCTCCTGCTCGGAGGCTGCGCGACGCGCCCCGTCAATCCGCCGATCACCGAGGTGGATCGCACGACCGGGTATCGGTATCTCACGCGCGTCCCGCATTTCAAGGATCCGCAGAACCTGGTCGTTCTCGCATTTTCCGGGGGCGGCACGCGCGCCGCCGCGTTTTCCTATGGGGTGCTGGAGCAATTGCGGCGGATCGAGATCACCGGCCCCAAGGGCAACAGCATTCGGATGCTCGATGAAGTCAAGATCATCACCGGCGTCTCCGGCGGCAGCTTTACCGCGCTCGCCTACGGCCTCTACGGCGAACAGCTGTTCGACTCTTACGAGACGAGCTTCCTCAAGCGCGACGTGCAGGGAGAGCTGATCCGGCGCGTGCTCAGTCCCGCAAGTTGGGGCGACTGGGGACGCGCCGAGACGGCCGCGAAGCTGTACGACGATATTCTGTTCCATGGGGCCACCTTTGGCGATCTCGATCGCGGCGACGGTCCGTGGATCATCGTATCGGCGACGGACATTACCAATGGCGCGCGCTTGCCGTTCCACCAAGGTGCGTTCGACGTTCTGTGCTCGAACCTCGACGCCGTCCCGCTCTCGCGCGCCGCTACCGCATCTTCCGCCGTGCCCTTCGCATTCTCGCCCATAACCCTCAACAACTACGGCGGCACCTGCAACTTCAGTCTCCCGGCGTTTCTTACCGTCTTTGCCGATCCGGCGACAGCACCGCGGCCGGCATCCCGTGCGCTGTTGCGCCTGCAGGACCTGATGTTCTACGAGGATGGCGCCCACCGGCCCTACATCCACCTGCTCGATGGCGGCCTTTCGGACAACCTTGGCATGCGGGGGGTCCTGGAGACGGTCGACGATCTCGAAGCGCTGAGTTCCGTCGGGCAGCCGTCACCGTTCGACAACCTTCGAAGAATCATCGTATTCATCGTCAACTCGCGCTCTTCTCCCAGCACCGACTGGTATGAAAATGAACACCCTCCCGGCGCGATTCCCCTCCTGATCAAGGCGACCGGCGTGCCGATTGACCACTATTCGTCCGACACCGTCGAGCAACTCAAGGACGCCATCGCGCGTTGGCAAATGATGCGGAGAGTCCGGGAGTCGCCCGCTTTCGACGCGAACCGGGACCCTGAGGCCGCAAGGCTGCTGCGGACGCCGAACATCGACCTCTACGCGATCGACGTTTCCTTCGCGGCACTCAAGGATAAGGCGGAGCGCGACTACTTGAACGATCTGCCGACATCGTTCGTTCTTCCGCCGGAAGCGATTGATCGACTGCGCAGCGCTGCGGCGACGATCATCCGCGAATCACCCGACTTCAAGCGACTGCTCAAGGACGCGGGCGCGCGCATCGTCGAGCGGCCCGTTGGCGGGACGTCCGGAGATCCCGGCGCCCGATAGGACGCACTTTTCTCAACACCCGGTATCGAAGCGGC
>JBLMVY010000381.1:0-2937 GCA_050256935.1 Candidatus Levyibacteriota bacterium
CGCAAGGAGTTCCGCGGCTCGCCGCACGCTGTGTCGTCGGCAGGCGCGATCGGGGCCGCGTGCCGTCCCGACCCGGCGGAAGGCGCGCCGAGCCGGCGGTCGGCGCCAGGCGCGACCGCCGTGGCCGAGATTGCCGTCATGGCCATGAAGATGTAAAGTGCGTACATCTTCAGATTAGCACCGTTCGTCGTCAAAAACAATATCGCGAATACATCTTAAAGACCATGCGCCCGACGAATTCCCTCGACTGCACATCGAGACGCGTGGAGGGCGCGGCCCGGCGCCGTTGACGGATCTCCGATAGAGCATCGCCATGCCGAAGCCGCTCGCCGTCCAGGAACCCGAGTTGCACGTCAGCGCAGGTCCGGCGCGATTTGCGCTCTGGGCGCTGGCCTTTCGGCCCTTCTATCTCGTCGCCAGCGTCTTCGCCGCGCTGTCGATACCCCTGTGGGTCGCGCAATATGCCGGCTGGATCACCGCGCCCTATCTCCAGGGTCCGCTCCTGCATGGACACGAGATGCTGTTCGGATACACGCTGGCCGTGATTGCCGGATTTCTTTTCACGGCCGGCCGCACCTGGACCGGGCAGCCGACGCCGACGGGTCCGCTGCTCGTCGCATTCGTGCTGCTGTGGCTCGCCGGCCGCGTGCTCGTCTTCACGCCCTGGGAGACCGCGGGTGCATTGGCGAACGCCGCGTTCCCGCTGGCGGTCGCGGTCGGCCTGGCGGTTCCCCTGGCAAGAAGCCGCAACCGGCGCAACTACTTCTTCGTCGCACTGCTCCTGGCCTTCGCGCTGACGGCGCTCGCGTTGCACCTTTCCTACGCGGGCGCGCTGGCGTGGCCGGCACTTCTGAGCCTTCGCGTGGGGCTCGATCTCGTGCTGTTCATCATCGCGGTGATGGGCGGGCGGGTCATTCCCATGTTCACCAACAACGGCGTCCCGGGGACCGGGGCCACGCGCCATCCCGCCGTCGAAAAGCTGGCGCTCGGGAGTGTCCTGGTTCTATTGGCGGGGGATCTCCTGCAGGCCCGGGCGCCGTGGATTGCGGTCGTGGCGCTGGTCGCGGCGCTCGCGCACGCCGTGCGCCTCGGTCTTTGGCGATCGTGGCGGACGTTCGGGGCGCCGCTGGTGTGGGTGCTGCACCTCGCGTACGGTTGGATCGTCGTGTACCTCTTGCTGCGTGCCCTTTCGGCACTGGGCATGGTGGCGGAGCCCCTCGCCATTCACGCCCTGACGATCGGCGCCATCGGCGGCATGACCATGGGCATGATCACGCGCACCGCACGGGGCCACACCGGGCGGCGGCTCGTCGCCGACCGGTTCGAGGTCGCTTGCTTCGTCCTGATTCAAATGGCCGCCCTGATACGGGTCTTCGGCGGAATGCTCCTGCCGAATGAATACCTGTGGACGGTCGTCGTCTCGGGAATCTGCTGGTCGATTGCGTTCGCGGTGTACGCCATTCGCTACTGGCCGATCCTGTCGCGGGCGCGGATCGACGGCAAGCCCGGATAGACCGCTTCGAGCCATGTGCCCGGCACGCCGCTCGCCTCGGGTCCTGTCGCGTCGCGAACGCTGGTCGGCAGACCTGGCGGAACTGTCCCCGGCGTATTTCGGCATGGTCATGGCAACGGGCATCGTCTCGCTGGCCGCCCACGTATTGACCATGCCCGGTCTGGCGAGGGCGCTGTTCGCGCTCAATGTCGTCCTCTATGCTGCGCTCTGGGTCCTCAGCGCGGTCCGGATGGCACGCTATCCGGGGCGCTTCTTCGGCGACATGGTCGACCACTTGCGCGGTCCCGGATTCTTCACTGCCGTGGCTGCCACGAGCGTTCTCGGGAGCCAGTTCGTGCTGCTCGCAGCCGATTACCGCGCCGGGACCGTGCTTTGGGCGATCGCGGTCGCGCTCTGGATCGGATTGACCTACACGATATTCGCCGGCCTGACCATCAAGGAGAAGAAGCCGACCCTCGATCAGGGCATAAATGGCGCCTGGCTGCTCGCGGTGGTGGCAACGCAGTCGATTGCGGTGCTGGGTGCGCTGCTGGCTGCCCACTCCCTGCAGCCCTACAAGCTGGAGCTGAACTTCCTGGCGCTGTCGATGTGGCTGTGGGGCGGAATGCTCTACATCTGGATGATGTCGCTGATCTTCTATCGCTACACGTTCTTCCCGCTCGCGCCCGGCGACCTGTCCCCTCCGTACTGGATCAACATGGGCGCGATGGCGATCTCCACGCTGGCCGGTTCGCTGCTCGTCATCAACGTGCCCGACGCGCCGTTTCTGCTCTCGCTGCTGCCCTTCATCAAGGGGTTCACCGTCTTCTACTGGGCAACGGGCACCTGGTGGATACCCATGCTGGTGATTCTCGCCCTGTGGCGCCACGTTTACCGACGCTTTCCGGTCAAATACGATCCGCTCTACTGGGGAGCGGTCTTTCCGCTGGGAATGTACGCGGCAGCCACGCACGAGATGAACCTGGCGATGGGATTCACCGTCCTGGATTTCCTTCCCCGGGTTTTCCTCTACATTGCGCTGGCGGCGTGGGCTGCCGCTTTCTCGGGGTTCGCGGTCGATCTCCTGCGGCGTGCCGGACTCAAGAGATCGTAGGACCAGGCAGGCGGCACGCCCGCCGCGACGTGCACGAGGTGACGACGATGACGACGACGGAGCGGAACGAGGCGTTGGCTGCCGCAATCCTCGACCAGGCAGCGGACGCAGTGATCTTCGCCGACGTCGAGGGCGTGATTCGCGTCTGGAACGCGGCGGCAGCGCGAATCTTCGGCTTCGCTGCGGCAGAGGCGATAGGCAGGAGCCTCGACCTGATCATCCCCGAGCACCTTCGGCAAGCGCACTGGATCGGCTTTCGCCGCGCGATGCAATCCGGCGCCACGCGTCTGGGCGGACAGCCCACCATGACCCGGGGTCTGCACCAGAGCGG
>JBLMVY010000382.1:0-2633 GCA_050256935.1 Candidatus Levyibacteriota bacterium
CGCCGAACGGGTACTGGCGGAACAGTCGCGCCTTGATCTCGACCCCCGGGAAGCGGTAGCGGTTGACGGCGAAGCGCGCGACCTCCTCGTCGGACAGCCGGGTGCGCAGCGGCAGGCTCTCGAAATCCTTGGATTCGTCCATCAGCTTGCGGAACCGCTTGCGGTCGCGCGGCTGGATGTCGACGATGCCGGACAGCTCGTCGATCGTCCGGTCGAGGTCCTTCACCTTGGACGGCGTGACCTCGAGCGAGTACCCGGAGTAGCTCTGCGCGAGGACGACGCCGTTGCGATCGGTGATCACGCCTCGATTGGGCGCGATCGGCACGATGGCGATGCGGTTGGTCTCGGCCAGCGTCTCGAAATGCGCGTGCTGGACCACCTGCAGGTAGAAGAAGCGCGCGAACAGGCCCGCGAACGCGATGACGACGAACAGGGCCGCCAGCGACAGCCGCCGCCGGAAGCGATGCAGCTCGCGCTCGGGATTGCGAAGCTCCGGGGAGCCGAAGCCGCCGCCGTTGCGGCTGCGCCGCGACGCGAAGAGCTGCCGGCGGAACATCGCTCGCCTCGCCTTCTAGCGCCGGGCGAGCGACCGCTGCGGGCGTTGCGGCGCCTGCAGCAGCACCGAAAGCAGCGGCCAGAGCAGCGCGCCGACCAGCGGCGGCGCGACGTAGGTCCAGTGCGGCAGCGGCGCGCCGCCGACGAAACGGACCAGGAGCACCAGCAGCGCGCACAGCATCAGCAGCACGGCGACCTGCACCGCCTGCTGCCACAGCGGAAAGCGCAGCACGCGCCGGCGGAAATATTCGGCGCCGTAGGCGAGCACCGCGTAGGCGAGCGCGTGCTGCCCGAACACCGTCGCATCGGCGACGTCCATCAGCAGGCCGACCAGCCACGAGACCCCGACGCCGACCCGACGCGGCTCGCGGATGCACCAGTAGAGCAGCACCAGCGCGAGGAAATCCGGGCGCAGCGCCATCGCCACCCCGGACAGCGGGGCGATGTTGGCGAGCAGGCCGAGGAGCAGCGACAGCGCGATGAACCAGGGTTTCGCCGGGCGGAGGATCTCTTCCGGCGAGGCCGGGGCGAGCGACGCGACGTTGGGCAGCAGCACTCTCATCTCATCCGCGGCGGGCCTTGGGATGGCTGCCCTTCTTGACAGCGTCGCCGCCGCTCGGTTCTTCGGGCCGCGGGGGCATCGCCGAGGGCCGCGCCAGCACCAGCAGGTACTCGCTGCGGTCGACGCCGGCGAGCGGCTTGCAGGCGATGCGCGCGAACATCTGGCCGGTGTCGCGGACGACGTCGGTGATCTCGGCGACGGCGAGTCCCGGAGGATAGGTCCCGTCGATGCCCGAGGTCACCAGGCGGTCCCCGACCCGCAGGTCGGCCGTCGGGGCGGTGAAGCGCAGCTCCGGCGCGCGCCCGGTGCCGTTGCCGAACATCACGCTGCGCGCCCCGCTGCGCTCGACCTTCACCGGGACCGCCTGGTCGCGGTCGGTGATCAGCGTCACCTCGGCCATGTAGGGGAACACCCGCGTGACCTGGCCGACCACCCCGGCCTCGTCGATGACGCCCTCGCCGGCCTCGATGCCCGCCTTCGAACCCTTGTCGACGAACAGCTTCTGGGCGAAGGGGTCGCGCCCGGCGTAGAGCACCTCCACCGCCGTCGCCGCCCCGCCGAACTGGTCGTGCAGCCCGAGCAGTGCCTTGAGGCGCGCGTTCTCCTGCTGCGCCAGCGCGTAGCCCTGCGTCGCCGGTCCGCTGGCGACGAGCTCGCGCTCCAGCGTCGCGTTCCGGTCGGCGAGCTCCCGCTTGGATCCGAAGTATTCGCCGACGTAGCCCAGCGCCTCGCCCGGCACCAGCAGCGCCCGCTGCAGCGGGTAGAGGACGGCCGCGGCGACCTGGCGGACGCTCTCCAGGTAGCGGTAGCGCGTGTCGGTGAACAGCAGGACCAGCGAGAGCAGCCCGAAGAACGCGAGGCGCGCGAGCGGACTGGGGCCTCGGTTGAAGAAGGCGGGAGTATCGACCGGAATGGGACGCATCGCGCGGTGTAGGGCCGCTCCGCCCGGCGACGATCAGTCGCTCGTGAAGATTGTCTGCAGCTTCTCCATGTTCTCGAGCGCCTTGCCGCAGCCACGCACGACACAGGTGAGCGGGTCGTCGGCGACGATCACCGGCAACCCGGTCTCCTCCATCAGCAGCCGATCGAGGTCGCGCAGCAGCGCGCCCCCGCCGGTCAGCACCATCCCCCGCTCGGCGATGTCGGCGCCGAGTTCCGGCGGCGTGCGCTCCAGCGCACTCTTGACCGACGACACGATGCTGTTCAGCGGGTCCGTCAGCGCTTCCAGGATCTCGTTGGACGACACGGTGAAGCTGCGCGGGATGCCCTCGGCGAGGTTGCGCCCCTTGACCTCCATCTCCTTGACCTCGGAGCCGGGGAACGCGGAGCCGATCGTCTTCTTGATGAGCTCGGCCGTCGTCTCGCCGATCAGCATGCCGTAGTTGCGGCGGATGTAGTTGACGACCGCCTCGTCGAACTTGTCGCCGCCCACGCGCACCGAGCCGGCGTAGACCATGCCGCCCAGCGAGATGACGCCCACCTCGGTCGTCCCGCCGCCGATGTCGACGACCATCGA
>JBLMVY010000383.1:0-17548 GCA_050256935.1 Candidatus Levyibacteriota bacterium
GGCGACCGGATGCTGCCCTGCGTGTCCCGGGCGCGCAGCGAGGTCATCGTCCTCGATCTCTAGGCCCGATGAAGCTCCACGTCCTGTCCGACCTGCACCTGTCCGTCGCGCCGTTCGCGAATCCGCACAATGATGCCGACGTCGTGATCCTCGCCGGCGACATCGCGCGGCCCTGGGATGCCGTCACCTGGGCAGCGCGCTTCGACAAGCCCGTCCTCTACGTGCCGGGCAACCACGAGTTCTACGGCGACACCCTGCGCGGCGCGATCACGCGTCTGCGCGAGGCCTGCGCCGGCACCCGGGTCCAGGTGCTCGACGACGAGGAAGTGGTCCTCGGCGGCGTGCGCTTCCTCGGCAGCACGCTGTGGACCGATTTCGCGCTGTTCGGCGATGGCGACAGGCGCGCGGCCGCGATGCGCGAGGGCCAGCGCTGGATCCGCGACTTCACGCGCATCCGCAGCGCCGACGGGCCGGACGCGCCGTTCACCCCGGAAGACTCGGCCGCGCTTTTCAAGACGAGCGCGCAATGGCTCGAAGCGAGGCTTCGGACGCAGCATCCGGGGCCGACGGTGGTCATCACCCACCATGCGCCGTCGCCGCGCAGCATCCATCCCCGCTTCGCCGGCTCGCCGCTCAATGCGTGCTTCGTCTCGGACGCGGAGCACCTGCTCGACGGCGCGCGGGTGCGGTTGTGGATCCACGGCCACACGCACGACAGCTTCGACTACGCCGTCAATGGAACACGCGTGGTGTGCAATCCGCGCGGATACGCGCCGAACGGCGTCGACGAGAACGCCCGGTTCGATCCTCAGCTGCAGCTCGACATCGGCTGAGGGCGCCGGCCGGCCCGAGTCGTGGCGCCCGGCGTCGACGCCGGGCGCTCAGCGGCTTTCGCCGAACATCGCGACGATCGCCTCCCGCAGCCACCGGTTCCCGGCGTCGTGCTCGTAGCGCCGGAACCAGTGCACGCTGACGTCGAAGCTCGGCAGGCCGCGCACGCGCCAGACTGCGTAGCGCCCGAGGCGCCGGAACGCGTCCGACAGCCGTTCGGGCATGACCGCGGCGAGCTCGGTGTCGGCGAGGATCGAGGGCAGCACCATGAAATGCGGCAGCGTGAGCCGCACCCGCTCGCGCAGGCCCAGCGTATCGATCGCGCGCGCGGTGGCGGGATGCGAGCGCACCAGCACGTAGGACAGGCGGGCGAGCGCCGCCCGGGTCGGCCGCTCCCCGGCCAGCGGGTGATCGGCGCGCATCGCGATCACGTATTGCTCGTGCAGCAGGAACCGGCGCTCGACGTCGGTCAGCGCGGGGATGTAGCCGATCGCGAGGTCGATGCGGCCGCTTTCCATCGCCGGCAGGATCGCGTCGTCGTCGAGCTGGAAAGCCTCGAGGCGCACCCCCGGGGACACGCGCGCGAGCTGCGCCAGCAGCGGCGGCAGGAAGATCGTCTCGCCGATGTCGCTCATGTGCAGCCTGAAGGTCCGCGTCGAGTGCGAGGGCTCGTAGCTGTCCTCCTCGCGCAGCGCGGCGTCCAGCGTGCCCAGAGCCTGCTCGACCGCCGCGGCGAGACGCCGTCCCTTGGGTGTGGTCGCCATCCCGCGCTGGGTGCGCACGAACAGCGGATCGCGCAGCTCTGCGCGCAGCCGGCGCAGCGCATGGCTGACCGTCGGCTGGGAGACGCCAAGGCGCTCGGCTGCCCGCGTCACGTTGCCCGTCGCGTGCACGGTGTGGAAGGTCTGCAGCAGGTTGAGGTCGATCCTGGAGATATTCATCCTGTCTATGGGCGATCTAGCGAATATGGCATGGACAGATGGTAGCCGGTTGACTAGATTTGCGCGACCCGGCGAAAGTCCGGGACGACGGAGGGGTCTTGGAGGTATCGTTCGCGAGGGAGGTGCGCAGCCTGCGGCTGGGTGCCGGTGACACGTTCCATGGGGAGGGCATCCTCGCGGTCACCAAGGCCCTGCTGCAATCGGGCGTCGCCTACGTCGGCGGCTACCAGGGGGCCCCGGTGTCGCACCTGCTCGACGTGCTGGTCCAGGCGCGCGACTACCTGGGCGAGCTCGGCGTCCACGTCGAGGCCTGCTCGAACGAGGCGTCCGCGGCCGCGATGCTCGGCGCGTCGATCCACTACCCGCTGCGCGGCGCCGTCACCTGGAAGTCGATCGTCGGGACCAACGTCGCCGCCGACGCCCTGTCGAACCTCGCGTCGCCCGGCGTGCGCGGGGGCACGCTGATCATCGTCGGCGAGGACTACGGCGAGGGTGCGAGCGTCATCCAGGAGCGCACCTATGCCTATGCGCTCAAGTCCTCGCTGCTGCTGTTCGACCCGCGGCCCGAGCTCGCGCACATGGTGCGCAGCGTCGAGCAGGCGTTCGCGGTGTCCGAGGCGTCGAACATGCCGGCGATCCTCCAGCTGCGCATCCGCGCCTGCCATGTCCGCGGCTCGTTCGCCTGCAGGGACAACGTGGCGCCCGCGGTCTCCGCGCGCCACCTGATGGAGGACCCGGCAGGCTTCGACTACTCGCGGCTCGCCCATCCCCCGGTCACCTTCGCGCATGAAAAGATCAAGGCCGAGCAGCGGATCCCGGCCGCGCGCCGCGCCATCGTCGAGCGCGGCCTGAACGAGGTCTTCGCCGGGCGCCGCGACGACGTGGGCCTGATCGTCCAGGGCGGCCTCTACAACTCGGTGGTCGGAGCGCTGCAGCGGCTCGGCCTCGCCGACGCCTTCGGCGAAGGCGAGCTGCCGGTGCTGGCGCTCAACGTCACCTATCCGCTGGTGCCCGCGCAGCTGCGCGACTTCTGCCTCGGCAAGCGCGCGGTGCTGGTGATCGAGGAGGGCCACCCGGCGTTCATCGAGCAGGACCTGCAGGCGACCCTGCGCCGGCTCGACGTGCAGGCGGCGGTGCACGGCAAGGACGTGCTGCCGATGTCGGGCGAGTACACGGTCGAGGTGCTGGCCCGCGGTCTCGCCGACTTTCTCGCCGCGTGCGCAGCCGACATCGATTTGACGGCCGGCCGCGGCTGGCTCGCCGATCTCGCCGAGCGGCGCAAGGCAGCCGCGCAGGCGCTCGCGGCGCCGCTGCCGCCGCGTCCCCCGCAGTTCTGCATCGGCTGCCCGGAGCGCCCGACCTTCGCTGCGCTGAAGCTCGCGCAGCAGCGCGTGGGCGACGTGCACATCGCGGCCGACATCGGCTGCCATGCCTTCGCGACCTTCGAGCCGTTCTCGATGGGGCATTCGATCCTCGGCTACGGCATGAGCCTCGCATCGCGCGCCGGCGTGTCGCCGATGATGAAGCGCCGCGCGCTGGCCGTCATGGGCGATGGCGGGTTCTGGCACAACGGCCTGCTGACGGGCGTGCAGTCGGCGCTGTTCAACGGCGACGACGCGGTCCTGCTGATCTTCAAGAACGGCTACACGTCGGCGACGGGGACGCAGGAGATCATCTCGACCCCCGACGAGGCGATCAAGGCGGGCAGCGCCGACAAGACGCAGAGCCTGGTCGCGCACAACCAGGTGATCGAGCGCACGCTCGAAGGCATGGGCGTCAAGTGGCTGCGGCGCGTCGACAGCTACAAGGTCGACGTCATGCGGCGCACCCTCGAGGAGGCCCTCACCACCGATTTTCCCGGACTCAAGGTGGTCATCGCCGAGGGCGAATGCCAGCTCGAGCGGCAGCGGCGGGTCAAGCCCTGGCGGGCGGCGCGGCTCAAGTCGGGCAAGCGCGTCGTGCGCGTCAAGTACGGCGTCGACGAGGACAACTGCTCGGGAGACCACTCGTGCATCCGCCTGTCGGGCTGTCCGACGCTTTCGGTCAAGCCTTCGAGCGATCCGCTGAAGGTCGATCCGGTGGCCACCGTGCTCGACGGCTGCGTCGGCTGCGGGCTGTGCGGGGAGAACGCCCACGCGGCGACGCTGTGCCCGTCGTTCTACCGCGGCGAGGTCGTCGTCAACGCGCGCTGGACCGAGCGCCTCGCGCAGCGCCTGCGCCAGACGATCGTCGGGCTGCTGCAGCCCGCCTGAGGCAGCCACGGAACACCGAATGGAACCATCGATGCGCGAGCCGGTTTCCATCCTGATCGGCGCCCTGGGCGGACAGGGCGGCGGCGTGCTGGCCGAGTGGCTGGTCGACGCCGCGACGCGCGCCGGCTATGTCGCGCAGAGCACGTCGATTCCGGGTGTTGCGCAACGCACCGGCGCGACCACCTACTATGTCGAGGTGCATCCGCAGCCGCAGGCGGAGCTTGGCGGGCGCGTGCCGATCCTCGGGCTTTATCCGGTGCCCGGCCGCGTCGACCTCGTCATCGCGTCCGAGCTCCTGGAAGCGGGGCGCATCCTGCAGGGCGGCTACGTCAGCGCCGATCGCACCCGGCTGATCGCATCGACCAGCCGCACCCTGACCACCGCCGAGAAGATGGCGATGGGCGACGGCCGCTTCAGCACCGAGCACCTGCTCGATGCGGCGCAGCGCTGCAGCCGGCAGCTCGACGCATTCGACATGGATGCCGCGGCGCGCGACGCGGGCACGGTGGTCAGCAGCGTGATGCTGGGCGCGATCGCCGGCAGCGGCGTGCTGCCGGTCGCGCGCACGGTGTTCGAGGCGGTCGTGCGTGCCGGCGAACTGGGCGTCGACGCGAGCCTGCGCGGATTCGAGCGCGGCCATGCCGCCGTGGCGCAGCGGGCGCCGCAGGAGACGCCGCCAGCGGTCCCGCCGATCGCGCCGTCCGGCGGCGCCGCATCGGTTTCGACGGATGCGCGGCGTGTCGCCGATGCGTTCCCCGCGGGCGCGCGCGAGATCATCGCGGCGGGCTTCGATCGCGTCGTCGAGTTCCAGGATCCGCGCTACGGGCGCCTCTATGCCGAGCGGCTGCGCGCGGTCGACCGGGCCGAGCGCACCTGCGATCCGGCAGGTCGCGAAGGCGCCCGCGTGCTGCGCGAGACTGCGCGCTTTCTCGCCCTGTGGATGGCTTTCGACGACGTCGTTCGCGTCGCGTCGCTCAAGTGCCGCGCGTCCCGGTTCGCGCGCGTTCGCCGCGAGATCGGCGCCGCACCCGGGGACGTCGTGCATGTCGTCGATCACTTCAAGCCAGGCGTGCCCGAGCTGGCCGGCCTGCTGCCGCCGGCGCTGGCGCGCAGGCTCATCGCCTGGGACCGGCGGCGCCGGATGCGCGGACGCGAGCCGCTGGCCTGGCCGCTGCACCTGCGCAGCCACACGATCCACGGATTCCTGCTGCTGCGCTCGCTCGCGGCGCTTCGGAGACTGCGGCGTCTCGGAGCGCGCTACCAGGATGAGCAGCGCGGCATCGAGCGCTGGCTCGCCGCCGTCGCCGCGGGCTGCGCCGAGGATCCGGCGCTGGGTCACGAGATCGCGTTGTGCGGGCGGCTGATCAAGGGCTATGGCGCGACCAACGAGCGCGGCAAGGCCAACCTCGGCCACATCCTCGAGCACCTCGCCGGGAAAGCGGACGGAACAGCGGACGGAACGCCTGCGACGGAGCGGGCCGCCGCGATCCGTCGCGCGCGCGAGGCGGCGCTCGCCGACGAAGGCGGCAAGGTGCTGGATGCCGAGCTGGCGCGAAGCGGTGTGCCGCCGCGCCCGCCGACCGCCCAGCCCATCCAATGGCTGCCTCGCCGCAGCGGCGCCACCCAACCCGAGCGCGTGCACTGACCATGACGTTTCGCCACATATCCGAGTTCGACGTGGAGTTCGGCGACTGCGATCCCGCGCAGATCGTCTTCTATCCCAATTTCCTGCGCTGGATGGACGCGGCGTCGCGGCGCTACTTCAGCGCCGCCGGCGTGCCTCCGTGGCATCGCCGGCCGGAGCGCGCGCAGGACGGGATCATCGGCACGCCGATCGTCGACGTGCAGGTGCGCTTCATCGCGCCGGCGACCTATGGCGACCGGATCGCCATCGAGTCTTCGGTCGTCGAATGGGGCAACGGGAAGAGCTTCGTCATGAAGCACGTGATCCGGCGCGGCGAGTCCGTGCTGGCCGAAGGGCGCGAGGTGCGCGTCTTCGCGCGCCAGCATCCCGAGGACCCGGCGCGCATCCAGGCGGTGCCGGTGCCGCCGGCGATCCGCTCGCGCTGCGAGCAATCCTGAGGGAGGAGCGATGCACGACACACCCGGCGGCGAGCCGACCACCGCGGGCGCCGGATTCGGTCCGGCAGGGCGCGCGCTGCTGGCGCTCTCCAAATACGTTGCGCTGGGCGGCGGGCTCGTGTTCGTGGCCCTGGTCGCGATGGAGATCGCCTCCATCGTCGGCCGCAAGCTCGTCTCCGCGCCCGTCCCCGGCGACGTCGAGATCCTGCAGATGTGCGCAGCCTTCGCGTCGGCGGCGTTCTTCGCCTATTGCCATCTGATCGGCGGCGACGTGAAGGTCGATTTCTTCACCCACAATCTCGCGCCGCAGCGCATCGCCCTGCTCGATGCCGCCGGGTCGCTGCTGGTCGGCGCGTTCGGCGCCCTGATCGCCTGGCGGACGTGGGTGGGCGCGATGTCGCTGAAGCAGGACGGCGTGACCTCGGCAGTCCTGGGCTGGCCGCAGTGGATCTCGCAGGCGCTGATGGTGCCGAGCTTCGTCCTGCTGGCGCTCGCCGGGCTCTACATGGCATGGCATCACCTGCAGGTCGCCCTGCGCGCGGGCGAGGCGCGCCGATCATGACGACGGCGTCGGCGCGGAGCGGGCGATGAGCGGCATCGAGGTCGGTTTCCTGATGTTCGCCATCATGCTGACGCTGATGGTACTGCGCGTGCCCATCGGCATCGCGATGTTCTCCGTGGGCTTCGGCGGCTACGCGTATCTCACCGGCGGGAACTTCCTGGCGCTGCTCAATTCCCTGAAGGATCTCGCGTACGCCCGGCTGTCGAACTACGACCTGGTCGTCATCCCGCTGTTCCTGCTGATGGGCCAGTTCGCGACCCACGGGGGCCTGTCGCGCGCGCTGTTCCGCTTCGTCAGCGCGTTCCTCGGGCACCGCAAGGGCGGGGTGGCGATGGCCTCGATCGGCGCCTGCGCCGGTTTCGGCGCGATCTGCGGGAGCTCGCTCGCCACGGCCGCGACCATGGGGCAGGTCGCGCTGCCCGAACTGCGGCGCTACGGCTACTCCGGCGCGCTCGCGACCGGCGCGCTGGCCGCGGGCGGGACGCTGGGCATCATGATCCCGCCCTCGGTGCCCCTGGTCATCTACGCGATCCTCACCCAGGAGTCGATCGGCAAGCTCTTCGTCGCCGCGGTGATCCCCGGCCTGATCGCGATGGCCGGCTACATGCTCGTCGTGCGCATCGTCGTGTCGCTGAACCCCGCGGCCGGTCCCGCCGGCGCGCGCGTTCCCTGGGGCGAGCGGCTGAAGAGCACGATGCAGGTGCTGCCGGTGCTGCTGGTGTTCGTCGTCGTGATCGTCGGCATCTACGGCGGCTGGGCGAACCCGACCGAGGCGGCGGCGATCGGCGCCGCGGCCTGCGGCATCCTCGCCGTCGTCAACGGCATGCGCAGGGACGGGCTGGTCGCAAGCGCGCTCGGCACCGCGCAGGCGACCGCGATGATCTTCCTGGTGCTGCTCGGCGCCGACATGCTCAACACCACGCTCGCGCTGTCGCAGATGCCGGTCGAGCTCGCGACCTGGGTCAAGGACAGCGGCCTGTCCCCGCTGCTGGTCATGTTCATGATCCTCGTCATCTACATCTTCCTCGGCTGCGTGATGGACTCGCTGGCGATGATCCTGCTGACGATCCCGATCTTCTATCCGATGGTGATGGGGCTCGACTACCATGGGCTGTCGCAATCGGACAAGTCGATCTGGTTCGGCATCCTCGCGCTGATGGTCGTCGAGATCGGTCTCGTCCATCCGCCCGTGGGCATGAACGTCTACATCATCAACCGGCTGGCGAAGGACGTGCCGCTGACGCAGACGTTCAAGGGCGTGGTCCCGTTCCTCGCATCCGATGCGGTCCGGATCCTGCTGCTGGTGTCGTTCCCGGCCATCTCGCTTTACCTGGTTCACGCGTTCCAACACTGATGTCACAACGAGGAGGAGAGAAGATGAAACGCTCGACGAAGCTCCGCTGGTCGGTCCTGCCCGCGCTGGCGCTGGCGGCGGTGACCGCGCAGGCCCAGGACGTGGTGCTCAGGATCCACCACTTCCTGCCGCCGGGCGCGACCGTGCAGCAGAAGGTGTTCATTCCCTGGTGCGACAGGATCGGCAAGGAGTCGAAGGGCCGGATCAAGTGCCAGATCTACCCGGCGATGCAGCTCGGCGGCACGCCGCCGCAGCTCTTCGACCAGGCGCGCGACGGCGTCGCCGACATCGTCTGGACGATCCCGACCTACCAGGCCGGACGCTTCCTCAAGGCCGAGGTGTTCGAGCTGCCGTTCATGGCCAAGAGCGCCGCGGCGGGCAGCCCCGCGCTGTGGGAGTACATCCAGAAGGACGCGGCCGACGAGTTCAAGGGCGTGAAGCTGCTCGCCGCGCACCTGCACGACGGCGCGCTGTTCCACTTCTCGCACAAGCGCGTGACGACGATGGAGGACATGAAGGGCCTCAAGGTTCGCGCGCCGACGCGGCTCGGCACCCAGTTCATCGCCGCGCTGGGCGCGACGCCGGTGCAGATGCCGCTGCCGCAGGTGCCCGATTCGATCTCCAAGGGCGTGATCGACGGGGCGATGGTTCCCTGGGAGGGCACGCCGCCGATCAAGCTGCAGGAGATCGCGAAGTACGCGCTGGACAACGCGCCGGGGATGCCCAAGATGTCGAACACGATCTTCGTGATCGCGATGAACCAGGCCAAGTACGACGGCCTGCCACCCGATCTCAAGAAGATCATCGACGAGAACAGCGGCCTCGCCTGGTCCGAGGAGATCGGCAAGACCTTCGACGGCACGACCGAGCCGGCGAAGAAGCTGGCGATCGCCGCCGGCGGCGTGCTGGATACGCTGTCCCCGCAGGAATATGCGAAGTGGGAGAAGGCCACGGCGGGCGTCGAGACGGCGTGGATTGGCGACGTCAACGCCAAGGGCGGCAACGGCAAGGCGCTGCTCGACGACGCGAAGGCGTTGATCAAGAAGTACGGCGGCTGACGGCGCCGCCCCGCTTGCCGGACCGGCACGCCGGTCCGGCAGTCGGAACATCGCTGCGCGCGTCCCGGCCGCAGGGCTGCGGCCGGGGGACGCGTGTCGGGCCGTCCTTCCCGCGCTCGCGTCCACCGGTCATAATTCCGCCGTGACGCGGGCATCGGCCCGGATTCGCGACCCTGACCGCCTCTTGCTGTCCTCGCCCCTCCTGCGAATGACCCCGATCGTGCTCCAGGCCACCGCACTGGCGCAGACCGGCGCGAACCCGGCGGCGCCGGCGGGCGAGGGGCTTCCTGCGGGCACGGCGGTTCGGGTGCTGCAGTTCGGGATCGTCTGCGCCCTGCTCGCCGCCTCGCGCTGCTTCGCGGCCAACGTGGCGCTTTCCGGCGGCATGAATCACGAGACCGTGATTGTCGGCGTCGCCACGCAATGGATGGCGGCGTCGCCGCTCCACGAGGGCGCCACGTGGGCCCTGCATTACGGCGCCGAGTTCGACCTCCTGAACATGCACGCGCGGCAGGCGCGCAAGTACGGCGCCAGCAACATCGCGGCCGTCGGCGCGACGCCGCTGCTGCGCGTCGACTGGCCGCGCGGCGACCACGTGAACTTCGTCGACGTGGGCGTCGGCGGGCACCTGCTGTCGCACACCTCGCTGCAGGGCGGCCCCAACTTCGGGTCGGCGTTCCAGTTCGGCGAGTGGATCGGTGCGGGGATCCGCTTCGGGCGCGGCGAGGCCCACGAGCTGGGACTGCGCCTCGAGCACCTGTCGAATGCCGACATCAAGCGGCCCAACGACGGCATCACCTTCGTCGCGCTTCGGGCAGCCTGGCGTTTCTGACCCGGTGCGCTGCCGGGAGCAGGGGCGCGTTCCCGGAGGGCAGGCCGGGCCCGCGGCGCGCTGCGCGCCGCGGTCGGGCAGTCAGGACGACGGAGGCATTGCAGCTGCGGCGGCCGGAAAGGAGACCGTCACGGCGAGTCCCTTGCCCGCGGCGGTCTCGCCGAAGGAGACGGTCGCCCCGTGGATTTCCGCGATCCGCTTGACGATCGACAGTCCGAGGCCGGATCCCGAAATTCCGCCGCCGACCAGGCGGTGGAAGCGCTGCCCGAGTCGCGCGCGCTCCTCGGGGGCGACCCCCGGACCCTGGTCGGCGACGACGATGAACGCCGAGCCCTCCCGCTCGCCCGCGTCCACGCGCACGACCGTGTGGGCGTAGCTGTAGCGGATGGCGTTGTCGAGCAGATTGCGCAGCAGGATTCCGAGCAGCCGTCCGTCTGCCGCGACCTCGACCGGCGGTCCTTCGGCGAGCTCGAGGTCGATCGTGCGCGCGAGCGCGGCCGGGGCCGCGTCGGCGATCGCCCGCCTCGCGAGGGCCCGCAGGTCGCAGGTCTCGCGCCCGGCCTCGAAGCCGTCGGGCTCGAGTCGCGCGAGCGTCAGCAACTGCTCGACCAGGTGCGTCGCGCGGTCGCAGCCTGCGATCACGTTGTCCAGCGCCCGCTCGCGCTCGCGGTCGCCGGTGGCGCCGCGGGCGACCTGGGCCTGCGCCCGCAATGCGGCGAGGGGCGTGCGCAGCTCGTGGGCCGCGTCGGCGGTGAACCGGCGCTCGTTCTCCATCGATGCGCGCACGCGGGCGAACAGCCGGTTCAGGTTCGTGGCGAGCGGCGCAACCTCGGTCGGCGCGCCCCGCGAGTCCAGCGGCGCGAGGTTGTCGGGCGCGCGGTGCTCGACCTGCCCGCTCAATGTCCGCAACGGGTTCAGCGCCCGCGAGATGCCGAACCAGATCAGCACCCCGAGGATGGGCAGCGCGATGGCGAGCGGCAGCAGCATGTTCTCGGCAATCTTCGCGGCGACCTCGTCGCGCGCGCCCGCGTGCTCGCCGACCTGGACCAGGTACCAGTGGCGGTCGTCCCATTCGCTGAACACGCGCCAGCGCTCCCCGTTGATCGTGACGTCGCTGAAACCGTCGTCGACCCGGGAGAGCCGCGCCTCGGGGGCGTTCGCCGTGCGCAGGCGCGGAGCTTCTCCGCGCTCCCACACCTGGAACGCGAGGCGATGCGCGTAGCGATGCAGCGCGGGCAGTTCCTGGAAATCGGTCTCGTCGGGCTCGCTTTGCACTTCCGCGATCACCAGCGCGGCAAGCTGCACGAGGTGCGAATCCAGGAGCGCGTCGACCTCGTGGCGCGCATCGAAATAGCTGACGATGCCCGTGGCGTTCCAGATCGCGGCCACCGAAACCAGAAGCACGACCAGCAGCTGGCGCCGGATCGAGCGCGCGCGGTCAGCCATCGCCGTCCACCGGATTGCGCGGCAGCACGTAGCCGACGCCGCGCACGGTGCGGATCAGTCCCGGTGCGAGCTTCCGGCGCAGGTGATGGATGTGCACCTCGACCGCGTTGCTCTCGACTTCGGAGCCCCAGGCGTAGAGGCGCTCCTCGATCTGGGTACGCGACAGCACGCGATCGGCGTTCAGCATGAATTCCTGCAGCAGGTTGAATTCCTTCGCCTTCAGCTCCACCGGCTCTCCGCGATAGCTGACCGTGCGTCCCGCCGGGTCCAGCCGCAGCTCGGCCACCTCGAGGATCGGCGCGGGTTCGCCGCGGGAGCGCCTGACGATGGCACGCAGCCTCGCCGCGAGCTCGTCCAGGTCCACCGGCTTGACGACATAGTCGTCGGCCCCGGTGTCGAAGCCTCTGACCCGCTGGTCGATCGCGTCGCGGGCGGTGAGGATCAGCACCGGGATCGACGAGCCCTTGGCGCGCTCGCGGCGCAGCAGCTCGAGGCCGTCGAGGCGCGGCAGCCCGAGGTCGAGCACGATTGCCGCGAAATCGGTCGATCGCAGCGCCGTCTCGGCCGCGATGCCGTCGCGGACCCAGTCGGCATCGAAGCCGCGCTGGCGCAGGCCCGCCTGCAGCGCGTCGCCCAGCAGCGGGTCGTCTTCGGCGACCAGCACGCGCGTCATGGCTTGCCGGCCAGGCTGCGGCGGCCCGTCTGCGCGTGGGCGCGCGTCGGAGCGGGCGTCGCCTTCACCGGGCCGCCTCGGGAGCGGGATTGCCCGGGGCAGGACCCGGTCGGCGCAGCGGATCGTGCGCGTGGAAGCTTCGCCGATAGAGCCAGAGGTAGGCTGCCTGGAAGGCGGCACCGATGACGAACGGGGCGACCAGCATGCCGCTGTCGAACAGCGCGCCGGCCACCACCGGTCCCACCGAACGGGGGATCTGGCGCGACACCGACGCGACCGTGCCCGCGAGGCCGAGGCGCTGGTTGCGGACCAGGCTGGCGTTGATCGCCGAGCGCGCGCCCTCCGTGGCGCGGTTCAGGGTGTTGCGTGCAAGGAAGATGCCGACCGCGGCCGCAAGGGTGGGAGCGAAGGGGAAGACGAACAGCAGGGCCAGCGCGCCCAGTCGCAGCGCGACGATCACCGGCATCAGGCCGTAGCGCCGGGACAGCGGATTCGTCAGATGCGACGACACGGCGGCGAGGACGAAACCCGTCGCGATCAGCGGCGCGATGTGCCTGGGGCCGATGCCGAACCGGATCGAGAACCAGTACGACACCAGCGGACCGGTCAGCCCGATGCCGGTGCCCTGGAGGAAGTTCGCGAATGCCAGCAGGCGCAGGTTGCGGTTCTCCGTGTGCCGCACCGCGCGTTCGGCCGGGGCATCGGCCGGCGCCGCCAGCCGGACGTGGCGGTCCTCGGCCATCGCGATGCAGGCAAGGCAGATCAGCGCGCATGCCAGCGCGATGCCGAAGATCGGGCGGTAGGCGTCCGCGGCGGGGATCGACGACGGCACGAGCCCGGGGAGGATGGCGCAGGCCGCGCCCAGCGCCATGCCGACGAATCCCAGCGTCGCATTGAGCGAGAGAACGCGTGATCGCGTCGCGGGGTCGAGTTCCTGGGTCAGCCACGCCTGCTCGATCGAGCTGAACGGGCCGGCGGCGCCGTTGGCGCCGCGCCCGAATGCGCCGACGACCGCGGCGCCGGCGAGGACCGCGGCGTTGGTGGTGAGCAGCGCGACCACGCAGGCGAGCGCATAGAGGGCGTCGTAGGCGAGCAGGAAGCGCCGGCGACCGAAGCGGTCGCTGGCGATCGCGCCGGAGATCGTCATGACGACGCCGAAGACCAGGCTGCCGGCGAGCACCGATCCGATGGCCGCTCCGGTCCAGTGCAGCGACTTGAGGTACAGCGCGAAATCGACGGCGAGCACGCCTTGGGCGACGCTGCGCGCCGCCCTGGCGCCGAGCAGCAGCCGGACCGTGCGGCCGAGCGATGGCTTGCGAGGGTCGGTCATGCGCAGGCCGCCTCCCGCAAGGTCTGCTGCCCGTCGAGCAGGAACGCCCATGCCTGCTCGTGCAGGGCCGCACGCCGCACCAGCCCGCTGAAGCTGTGGCCGGTGCCGGCGAGTTGCCGCAGGTCCAACGGGGGACGCATGGCCAGCGCCTTCGCGCGGGCATTGATCGCCGCCGTCCATCGCGTCGCGCGTTCGACACGGGTCGTGCCCTGCTTCGCGTCGACCTGCTCGCGCTGGCGCAGGCTGGTCCCGCGCCGCTGATCGTGCATGCCGACGAAGACGCGACCGGGCACGCCCAGGAAGTCACGCTGCCGGGAGATCATGTGGATGCCGGCAGGCGGGTGGCGAAGTCCATACGGAAAGTCGGTGGAATCATCGGGAAACGTGTACCAGCCCGCGGCGCTGACCGCATAGCGCGCGACCCGCTCCGGATGGGCCATGGCGAAGCGATGCGCGAACTGCGCACCTCCCGAGTGCCCGAACAGGTGGAGCTTGGGAACGGCCAGGCCCAGCGGCGACAGAAGGTGATCGAGCAGCGACATCAACGCCAGGTCGGCGCGCTGGCCGAGTCCGTTGCGCCCGAGGCGCTGGTAATCGGGAAACGCGGCGGCCTCGAACAGCGGCACGACCAGGATTGCGCCCTGCAATCGGGCGAGACTCGCGAATGCCGCGTGGTGATCGCGCGCATTGCGGCTGATGCCGTGGACCGCCACGACCACCGGCGTGTCCGGGCCCGGCGCTGCCGGGACCTCCAGCGCATAGCGCAGCCCCGGCCGGAACTCGGGCATTCCGGTGGCGGGAGCGGGCGCTGAAGCCGCGGCATCCGCAAGGGTTGTGACAGGATTCGGATGGCTGAGAACTTGCATCATGGGGTCGGAGGCGGGTACATCGCTGCGTGCATGGGCCGGTCCAGCGCGGGCCCGGGCCCGCGCTGGACATGATAGTGCGGCTTCGCCCGCGACGCGCGGATCGCGAAGCCGAGCCCGGGATGCCGGAAGCGTTTACTGCGTGGGGGCGAGTGCCGCGCGCACGCTCGGCAGGCGGGCGAGCACCGGGAACAGGCTGTCGACGATCTGCGGGTCCGTCAGCTCGTCCGCCGTGTGCACGGGCAGGCCCACCGCCTGTTGCGCTTCGCGTGCGGCCAGCGGCGACGCGGTGACGACGCCGCTCACCGCGACGACCGGCAGGTGATGCTGGCGCAGCCATTGGACGCCGGCCAGCGCGCTCATCGCGTCGGGTGCGGCGAACAGCACCGCGTCGACGTTCTTCACGAACCGCATCGACTTGACCAGCGCCGAAGTCTCCGTCTGCAGCAGGCCGTCGGCGACTTCCAGCACCACGCAATCGACGCCTGCTGCCGCGACATGGCGGCAGAGCTGGGTGAGGACGTGCTCGAGCTGCTCGAGTTCGAGCCCGGCGGTGCTGGCAAAGCCGGCATCGGTGAAATCGAGCACCGGCGCGGCACCCGCGTCGGACATCAGCCAGCGGTCGCCGCCGGCACCGGTCCCGGTGACCTTCGCCGCGCCGACCCGGAAACCGTGCCGCCGCAGGCCCGCGACCAGGTTGGCCGCCGTCGTCGTCTTGCCGGCGTTCATGCTGGAGCCGAGCACGGCGACGGTGAAGGGCGCGCGCCGCGACGGCGGAGCGCTGAGGGCCGCGCTGCGCAGGTTGAGCACGCCGCCGGCGTTGGCGACGAGGCCGATGGGCTCGATCTGCGTCGCGGCCTTGATGCCGGCATGGCGGCTCTGGACGATGGCGGCGATGCCTCCGGCGGCCACCAGGTGACAGGGGGAGAGATCCTCCGGCACGCTGGCCTCGTATTGATCGGGCGCGTAGCGCGCCCCGAAGGCGACGACGATCTCGTCGCCGGGCCACAGCCGGGCGCGCCGGCCGCCCGCCGATTCCAGGTGCTGATGCTGGCCCAGGCGCGTCACGCGGGCGAGCACCAGGTCGCCCGCTTCGGGGCGCTTGTCGGTGACGAGCGTCGTCGCCTCGGCGAGGTTGACGCGCCGGACGCTGTAGGACGTCTTGGCGCGTTGCAGACGCTCGGGGGACAAGGCGAGCTTGGGGCTGCGCTTGGGGAGGACGATCTGTCTCGTGGACCGCGCGTCCTGGGTTTCCGGCTCGTAGGCGAATGGCACGACTGTTTCTCCTGGCTTGTGGCTGATGGAACTGCTCAAGTGTTTCGATGATTCGATTACCGCGACCTGCGGAACCGGTACTGCGTCCTGCCGCGGCGCAGGGCGCTCCCGACCTTTCATTCCGCCAGGGCGGGAGCATCGAGAAGGAGCTTGATGCCGGTTTCTTAACCGGTCCTTAACCCGATGTGACAATGTCATGACGGCTTCGCCGGCGGTCGTCGCGGCATTCGCTCCCGCAGGGTCGCCGGTCAGCCGCCGCGCTCGCGCGACTCGCGGTGCCCGTCGGCCCGCTCGCTGCGCGCGGACGCGGGGCCTTCCCGGTCGGCCTGCACCGCGTGCGATCGAGGCAGGCCGGGGATCTCGACGGCACCGCTCCAGAATGCCGCGACGAAGCCGGCCAGCAGCAGCGCCGTCACCCAGCGCGTCCGGGATATCGCTTGGCCGGGATGTCCGGACTTGTAGCCGGTGAGCATGGATTTCGCGAGGTTCTCGCGATGCAGGAAGCTGCTGACCAGGACGCCCGCGATGTGGGCGATGACCAGCGCGAGCATCACGTTGCCGGCAACCTCGTGCACGTCACCGATCCAGTCGCCGACCAGGTGGTTGTATCTCGCATAGCCTGTCGCGGTGGTGAACAGGCCGAGGGCGACGATCGCGTAGATCGCCCAGCTTCCTGCGGGGTTGTGTCCGACGTAGTGGCGCGGGTTGCGTGCAAGCAGCGACCCGAGGTAGCCGCGCACGGCGCGCGGGCCGTAGCTGAACGACGACAGTCGCGCATAGCGCGTGCCGACGATCGCCCAGATCAGCCGGAACGCGATCAGCACCGCGACCGTGTAGCCCAGGGTGACGTGAACGTAGCGCAGGCTGTCGTAGCCCGACGTCGCATACGCGCCGGCGAAGGAGATCGCCAGCAGCCAGTGGAACACGCGGACCGGCAGGTCCCAGACAAGAATCCGGCTCTTTTCCATGATGTGTCTCGCTCTAGCGTGGGATGCGCGCAGCGCGTCCGCTGAAATCGCCTTCGTCGGCGTTCCGGTGGCACGCGGCGCAGTTCGATGCGCTGCGGACCGCCGGCTTGCGCCAGGCCGCAGCGGGCACCCTTTGGTGCTCCTGGCGGAACCAGCCCGTTTCGGTGATCCGCAGCTCGGGGGGCGCGGTGGCGGGTTCGGGCTCGCGTCCGGCGTTGGTCTCGAGCCAGGCGGCGATCGAGGCGCTGGTGCGCGCATCGAGCGCCGCACTGCTGCCGAAATGCCGCTCGAGGTCCTGCATGATCGCGCGCCACGAGCGTGCCGGCAGGAAACGCGGCGGATACGCGACGTGACAGCGGCCGCATTCGGCCTTCCACACCGTTTCTGCGGGCGACGCGGCACCCGCCTCGGCTGCCATCGGCATCGCAGCGGCCGCGAGGGCCAGCGCCGCAACGCCGCGGCGCCAGCGTCGACTCGAGGCATTCGCCGTCGATTGGATTCGCAGTTGCACGAACCCGAGATTAGGGTCGAATCCTTACCGGATGCTTAATCGGGCGACGCCAGGCATCCGGGCGCCGGCGCGTCCGCGCACCGGCCGGGCGATCAGCGCAGCTGCCCGACGGGCAGGGCGGCGCCGTGGATGGCCCGAGCGTCGTCGGACGCGAGGAACAGGATCACCCGGGCGAGATCCTGCGGCGCCACCCATGCCGACGCATCGGCGCCGGGCATCGCCTTCCGGTTGTCCTCGGTGTCGATGATCGTCGGCAGCACGCAGTTCGCGTGGATGCCCCGGTCGTGCAGCTCGGCTTCCATCGCCTCGGTGAGCCGGATCACCGCGCTTTTCGCCGCGCTGTAGGCCCCCATGCCGGCGGCGCCCCGCTGCGCCGCGAACGCCGCAACGTTGACGATGCGCCCGCCCTGGCCGTCGAGCATGTGCGGCACGACGGCGTGAGCGATGTTGACCAGGCTGCGCACGTTGACGCCGAGCAGGAAGTCGAGGGTCCGGTCGGAGAGCTCGTGCACGGGCTCGCCCATCCTGAAGCCGCCGGCGATGTTGCACAACACGTCGATGCGGCCG
>JBLMVY010000384.1:0-11105 GCA_050256935.1 Candidatus Levyibacteriota bacterium
TCATCGTGAAGAACATCGAGGTCTACAGCCTCTGCGAGCACCACATGCTCCCGTTCTTCGGCCGCTGCCACATCGGCTACATCCCGACCGGCCGCGTGTTCGGCGTCTCCAAGCTGGCGCGCCTGGTCGACATGTACGCGCGCAGGCTGCAGCTCCAGGAGCGCCTGACCGAGCAGATCTCCCACGCCGTGCAGGAATCGATCGACGCGCGCGGCGTCGGGGTGATGATCGAGGCGCAGCACCTGTGCATGATGATGCGCGGCGTGGAGAAGCAGAATTCCGAAATGATCACCTCGTCGGTGCTCGGCACGTTCCGCGAGTCGCAGGCCACCCGTGAAGAGTTCCTTGCGTTGATCGGCCCGCGCGGCTGACGGCCTGCGCGCGGTCCGCCGTCTCGCCCGAGCGGCCCCCCCGCGCATACCCCGCCTCCCCCCGCGCGCTGCCGCACCCATGCTGCTGCACCTCGTCGGGCTGACGGCGCCGCTGTTCCTGCTCGTGCTCGCGGGATTCGCGCTGTCGCGCTTCGGGTGGCCGCGCAGCGCCTCGGATGCGCTGACGCGATTCGTGTTCACCGTCGCCGTGCCGACGCTGCTGTTCCGGCTGATGAGCGATTTCTCCCACCTGCCGCGCGTCGACCTGCGCCTGCTGATCGCTTTCTTCGGCGGCTGCCTCGTCGTCTACGCGATCGGGCGCCTGCTGGGCGCCTGGCTGTTCGGGATGGACGGCGCGACGCAGTCGGTGTTCGCGATGGGCGGAATCTTCTCGAACAACGTGCTGCTGGGCATTCCGCTGGCCAAGGTGACGCTGGGGGACGCCTCGCTGCCCGCGGTGTCGCTGGTGCTGGTGTTCAACTCGCTGAGCCTGTGGACGCTGGTCAGCGTGTCGGTCGAATGGGCGAAGCACCGCGATCTGTCGATCGCCGGCATCGCGCGGACCGGTCGCGGCGTGCTTCGCAACCCGGTCGTGGCCAGCATTCTCGGGGGCACCGCCTTCGGCTTCCTCGACTGGCCGCTGCCGGGCGTCGTCGACCAGACGCTGCAGATGGTGAGCCAGGCCGCCGTGCCGCTGTCGCTGATCGCGCTGGGGATGGGGCTGGCCGAGTTCGGGGTGCGCGCCGGCTGGCGGGAGAGCACCGCGATCGCGGCGCTGAAGCTGGTCGCGCAGCCGCTGGTCGTCTTTGCGCTGGCGCGGCTGCTCGCCCTGCCGCCGCTCGAGACCTCGGCGGTCGTGATGCTGGCGGCGCTGCCGGTGGGTGCGAACGTCTACCTGATGGCGCGCCAGTTCGACGTGCTGGGCGGCGCCGTGGCTTCGTCGATCGTCCTCACCACCGCGCTGGCCGCGCTGACTACGCCGATCGCGCTGACGCTGATCGGCGCGGTTGCCCGCTGACGCCTGCAGGCGCCGCTGCAGCACGGCTGTGGGCGTCGTGCCGTCACTCGGCCACCGCCGCGGTGGGCGCGGCGTTGCCGCGCCCCGGTCTGAGCAGCATCACCAGCGGAATCATCGCCACGAAGCTGACGACGATCACCCAGAATGCCTGCAGCAGCCCCAGCATCTGTGCCTGCTGCCCTGCCTGCTGCGCGAGCAGGGCGAGGCCGGCACCCTGAGCCTTGAGGCGCAGGGGATCGAGGTACTGCCGGACCTCGAAGCGGAACGGATCGATGTAGCCGCGCAGCGCGCCCCAGCTCCCCTGCGCGCCGCGGGTCATCGCGACGCTGACGATCGAGATGCCGATCGACGATCCGATCGACCGGATCAGGCTGTAGACGCCCGCGGCTTCGGTCGCCAGCGCCTTCGGCAGGGTCGCGAACGCAATCGCGGACAGGGGGACGAACACGAAGCCCACGCCGATGCCCTGCAGGATCAGGGGGATGACCGTCATCGCGGCGCTCGAATCGAGGTTCACGCGGGTCATCATCCACGCGCCGGTGATGCCCGAGGCGAGGCCGAACCAGATCAGCGGCTTGGCGCCGACCTTGCCGACCAGCCGCCCGACGACCAGCATGCTGATCAGGCTGCCGATGCCGCGCGGCATCATCGCCACCCCGGTGTCGAGCGTCGGGTACTGGAGCAGGCTCTCGAACAGCACCGGCTGCAGCAGCATGCCGCCGTAGAGCGACAGTCCCATCGCTCCCCCGACGAAGGACGCCGCGGCGAAGTTGCGGTCGGCGAAGATCCGCAGGCTGAACAGCGTCGCCCGGCGCGATGCCAGCGAATGTCCGACGAACAGCGCGAGTCCTGCCGCGAGGGCCAGGATCGACAGCCGGATCGAGGTCGACGACAGCCAGTCCTCCTGCTGTCCGCGGTCGAGCAGGTACTGCAGCCCGCCGATGAACATCGCGAGGAACACGAGTCCCCACCAGTCCATCTCGCGGGCCTTGACCGGCGTGTCGGGAACGTGCCGGGAGGCCAGCGCCAGCGACAGTGCCCCGACGGGAATGTTGATGTAGAACGTCCAGCGCCAGCCGACGCTCTCGGTCAGCCAGCCGCCCAGCGTCGGACCCAGGATCGGCGCGACCATCACCCCCATGCCCCAGATCGCCAGCGCCTTGCCGCGCTCGTGCAGCGGATAGCTGTCGACCATGATCGCCTGCGAAAGCGGCACCAGCGACGCACCGAACAGCCCCTGGAGCAGGCGGAACGCCACGATCTCGGTGAGCGAGGTCGCGATCCCGCAAAGCGCGGAAGCGATGACGAAGCCGGCGATGGAGATGAGCAGGTAGCGGCGCCGGCCGAGCCGATCGGCGAGATAGCCGGTCATCGGCATCACGACCGACGACGCCACGATGTAGCTCGTCAGCACCCAGCTGATCTGGTCGGTCGATGCCGACAGCTCCCCCGCCATGTGCGGCAACGCGACGTTGACGATCGTCGTGTCGAGCACCTGGATCACGGTGGCGGCCATCACCGCCAGCACGAGGAAGAAGCGCGATTCGCCGTTCTGTTGCTGCATCACGCCTCAGCCTCCGGGGAGCCATGGCCGCGGCGGCCCGTGGCCGGCCCTTGCCGGCTCAATGCGCGAGCCCGACGGTCACCGTGGCCGTCGCGCCGACCCGCAGCGGAAAGTGCGGATCGGCATCGGTGATGCTCACCCGCACCGGGATACGCTGCGCGATCTTGACCCAGTTGCCGTTGGCGTTCTGCGCCGGCAGCAGCGAGAACGCCGCGCCCGTGCCGCCGGCGAGGCTCTCGACCTCGCCGTGGAACGTGTGCTCGGGATACATGTCGACGACGATGGTCGCCGGCCGGCCCGGGGTCACGCCGGCGAGCTCGGTTTCCTTGAAGTTGGCGTCGACCCAGAAACTGCGATCCTCGACCAGCGCGAACAGCGGACTGCCCGGGGTGACGACGGTGCCGGGAGTCAGGTCGAACCGCGTCACCCAGCCGTCGGCCGGTGCGCGCATGACCGAGTGCTCGAGATCGAGTCGCGCCTTGTCGACCGCGGCCTGGGCGATGCCGACCGCCGGGGTCTCGCCGCCCCGCTGGGCCAGCGCCGCACGCGCCTTGTCGACGCGCGCGCGCGCCGCGGCGAGCGCCGAACGCGCGGCAGCGACCCGCGCCTGCGCGTCGTCGGCCGCCTGCCTGGACATGAAGTTCTGCCGCACGAGCTCGCTCGTGCGGCGCAGATTGGCTTCCGCGTTGACGAGCTCCGACGACGCACGCGCAGCGTCGGCCTCGGTCGCGAGCAGCTCCGAGCTGTCCTGGCGCGTGCCCTGCTGCGCCTGGTGCAGCTTGCCCAACGCCTCGTCGAGCGCCGCCTGGAACGGACGGGCGTCGAGCGCGAACAGCACATCGCCCGCGTGCACATACTCGTTCTCGTGCACCGGGACCTCGCTCACCTGCCCCATCACCAGCGACGACACCTGGACGATCCTGGCATCGACGTACGCATTCTCGGTGCTGCGGTATAGCCGCTCCTGTTGCCAGTACCAGCCACCGGCGCCGAGGGCGGCAACCACGAACAGCGCGCCGAGCACGATGCCCGACGCCCGCTTCGGCGCGATGGAACGCTTGCGGGCGGTCATCGCTTCAACCCGTCGATGCGCTGCCTGGCCTTGGCGAGGAGCGCGCACAGCGTCCGCAGCTCCTCCCCGCTGAGCCCTTTCTTCACCTCCTGCCGCAGCTCGCTCGCGACATCCTGGATCGTCTTCAGCAGGCGTCCCGCCTGCGGCGTCAGCATCACCGCATTGCGGCGACGGTCGCCGGGCACCGCATGGCGGCTGACCAGGCCGTCGCGCTCCATCCTGTCGACCAGCGCGACCGTCGCGGGCGCGCCGATCTCGAGCAGGTCGCCCAGGTCGCCCTGCATGAGCTCGCCGCCCGCGCGCGACAGCCACAGCAGCGCCTGCCACTGGACGCGCGTCAGGCCGAGCGGGCGCAGCCGCCTGTCCATCGCCTCGCGCCAGCCCTTGGCGAGGCCGTGCAGCAGGAGGCCCAGCGACTCGACCGGATCGGAGGAGCCTCGCGGCGACCGCAGGAGGCCGCGCGCCGCGCCGCCGGCCGCAGGTCGCCCGGAGGCATTAGTGTGCATGTGAGTCGTTCGCATGCGAACCATTATCAGGCAAATGACGGAATCGTGCAAGCGCGGCATCCGCTGCGCGCCGCGTCGCGTGCGACAATGGCGGACCGAGACATCCCCCGATTCGAAGCCGATGCCCGTCCGCAGCCGCAGAGCCACCTCCGACCGCGCCAAGCCCGCCTATGCCGTGCGCAATTCGCCGATCCACGGCCGCGGCGTCTTCGCCACCCGCACCATCCGCAAGGGCGAGGACATCGTCGAGTACCGCGGCCGGCGCATCTCGATGGAGGCTGCCGACGAGCTTCCGGACAGCGATCCGGACAACCCCTACCACACCTTCCTGTTCGAGCTGAACGACGGACGGGTGATCGACGCGGCGGTGCGCGGCAACGCGGCGCGGTGGATCAACCACAGCTGCCACCCGAACTGCGAGCCCTACGAGGACGACGACGGGCGCGTGATCATCGCCGCCAAGCGGACCATCCGCGCCGGGGACGAGCTCGCCTACGACTACAAGCTCAACGTTCCCGGTCGGCGCACTGCCCGCCTGCTCGCGGCGTATGCCTGCCGCTGCGGCTCGCCGCGCTGCCGCGGCACGATGCTCGATCCGGGAAAGGACGAGCGCGGCAACTCCGCGGCTGCGAAGAAGAAGCCGGTGAAATCGAAGTAGGCGCGTGCGCGCGGTCCATGCGCAGCGGGGAACGGATCCCGCGCAGGCGGGCCCGACGCCGGCACCGGCGATGCCCGGCGGCGGCGATCAGGCGATGCCGGCGATTCCCGCCAGTGCGGCCACCCCGAGCAGCCACACCGGATTGACCCGCGTGAACGCCAGCCCCGCGGCCGCGGCGAGGGTCAGCGCCAGCGCGCCGGGCGAGCGATCCGCGCCCTGCGCCAGCGTGTAGCCGCTGGCCATGATCAGGCCGATGGCGATGGGCGCGAGCGCGCGCTGCACGATCGCGCGCCATCGCGACTCCTGCAGCCGATCCGCCCAGCGCCACGCGTAGTAGCAGGCGAGCGACGACGGACCGCAGGTCGCGATGGTCGCGACCAGCGCGCCCATCACCCCGGCGACCTTCCAGCCGACCAGCGCGACGACCATCGCGTTGGGGCCGGGCGCGATCTGGGCCAGCGCGAACAGCCGTGCGAACTCGGCGCTGGACATCCAGCCCTGGACGTCGACGACGACCCGGTGGATCTCGGGCACGATCGCGTTGATGCCCCCGATGGCCACCAGCGACAGCGCCGAGAACCGGATCGCGAGCTCCGTCAGCACGTGCACGCTCCCGGTCATCGCCACGCCCTCCATTCCGCGGTGACGCCGACGGCGATCAGCACGACGATCACCCAGAACAGCGGCCAGTGCAGGATCCCCACGGCGACGAATGCCGCGCCGCCGGTCAGCAGTCCGCGCAGCGGCGGCCGCGCCTGCACCAGCAGCCGCGTGGCCGTGCCGAGGATCAGTCCCGCCGCCCCGGCGGAAGCCGCCGCGATGGCGTCGCGGACATACGAAACGTTCGCGACGCGCGCATAGAACATCGCGATCAGCAGCATGACCCCGACCGGCACGAACAGCAGCGCTCCGACCGCGAGCAGCGCACCCACCGGGCCGCGGCTGCGCGTTCCCACGATGACCGCGAGGTTCACGACATTGGGCCCGGGCAGCACCTGGCAGAGCCCGATCAGCTCGGCGAACTCGCGATCGGTGAGCCAGCGGCGCTCGTCGACGATGACCCGCCTCGCCCAGGGCAGAACGCCGCCGAAACCGAGCAGCCCCATCTTGAGGAAGCTCGCGAAGAGCGCGGTGCGGCTTATCGCCTGGAGGCGCGCATTGGTGGCGCCGGGAGCGGTCGGGGTCATCGGGGCTCGGGCAAAATCCGTGATTCTAGCCTCGGGCGTCGCGCATTGCCGCGCGACGCCGGCCCCGGCACAATCGCTTCGCCCCCAACCACGACCCGCCGCCATGACCCGAAAGGCCACCAAGCACCCTTCCGGCACCGCGCTGATCCTCGAGTTCGACTCGAAGGTGCTCGCCGACAATCCGCTGGGCGACCCACACGTCCGCAAGCTCGCCGTCTGGCTGCCGCCGGGCTACGACGACGGTACTCGCCGGGGGAAGACGTCGGGGCGCGGCCGGCGCTATCCGGTGCTCTTCGATCTGGTCGGGTTCACCGGGTCGGGGCTCGCCCATCTGAACTGGCGGCCTTTCGACGAGAACGTTCCGGAGCGCGCGGCGCGCCTGATCGCCGAGCGCAGGATGGGACCGGCCATCCTGGTCTTTCCCGACTGCTTCACGTCGATGGGCGGCAACCAGTACGTGAATTCCAGCGCGATCGGCCGCTACGCCGACTACCTGACGCGAGAGCTCGTTCCCTTCGTCGACCGCGAATTCCGCACCCTTGCCTCGCGCGACCACCGCGGCTGCTTCGGCAAGTCGTCGGGCGGCTACGGCGCGATCGTCCACGGCATGCGCTACGCCGACCACTGGGGCGCGATCGCCGACCATTCGGGCGACGCGCTGTTCGATTTCTGCTACTACACCGACTGGCCGCGGACGCTGAACGAGCTCGACCGCTACCGCAGGCGGGCCCGCCGTCCCGGGCGCATCGACGTGCTGCGCGACGAGCATGGCGCCGGCGACGGCCGCGACGACGGCCGCGTCCGCCGTTTCCTCGAGCACGTCTGGTCGCGGGACAAGCTGTCGGACGCCGAGGCGCATGCGCTGATGAACCTCGCGATGGCCGCGACCTACGATCCCGATCCCAGGGCGCCCCTCGGCTTCCGGCTGCCCTTCAACCTCGAGACCGGAGAGATCATCCCCGAGCGCTGGAAGCGGTGGCTGCGCAACGATCCGGTCAACATGGTCGCCGCGCACAAGGACAACCTGCGGTCGCTGCGCGGCATCTACGTCGATTGCGGGTGGCGCGACCAGTACCACCTGCACTACGGCGCGCGCGTGCTCTCCAAGCGCCTGGCCCGGCACGGCATCCCCCACGTCTACGAGGAATTCGACGACACCCATTCGTCGATCGACTACCGGATGGACGTCAGCCTGCCGTTCCTCTATCGTGCGCTGAAACCCTGACATCGGAGTCCAGCCATGCGGTGGGGCGATTTCCGGCGCAGTGACAACGTCGAGGACCGCACCGGCGGCATGCCGGAGGGTTCCGGCGGAGGCGGAGGCGGCGGCCTCCCGTTCGGTGGCATGCGCCTTGGCGGCGGCGCGCTGATCGTCATCGTCATCGTCGGCTGGCTGCTGGGGATCAATCCGATCGAGATGCTCGGTCTGCTGAGCGGTGGGGGCGGCGAGCCGCCCGCCACCCAGTCGGCGCCCGGTGACGGTCCGCAAGGCGGCACGGCCGCGAACGGCGCGCCCGCCGGGGCCGTCGCGCAGAGCGAGGCGAACAAGGAATTCTCGGCGCGCGTCCTCGGCGACACCGAGGACGTGTGGGGTGCGGTCTTCAAGGCGATGGGATCGCGCTACGAGCCACCGAAGCTGGTGCTCTTCCGCGGGGCGACCCAGTCGGCCTGCGGGCGCGCCGTGGCTGCCGTCGGCCCGTTCTACTGCCCGGCCGACCGCGAGGTCTATCTCGACACGACGTTCTTCAGCGAGCTGCACACGCGCTTCGGCGCCCCGGGCGACTTCGCCCAGGCCTATGTGATCGCCCACGAGGTCGGGCACCACGTCCAGAACCTGCTCGGCACGATGAGCCGCTTCGACGCCCAGACCCAGCGCAGCGACCAGCGCGCGGCGAACGCGCTGTCGGTGCGCCTCGAGCTGCAGGCCGATTGCTACGCCGGCGTATGGGCGTTCTTCGCGGAGAAGCGCGGCCTGATCGACACCGGCGACGTCGACAGCGGGCTGCAGGCGGCCGCCGCGGTGGGGGACGATCGCATCCAGAGGATGACCCAGGGCTACGTCGCCCCCGATTCGTTCACGCACGGCTCCAGCGCCCAGCGGGCGCAGTGGTTCAAGACCGGGCTTCAGTCCGGCGATCTGCGCGACTGCAACACCTTCGCTTCCCGCACGCCCTAGTCCCGTCGCCGCGGGGCCCCCAGCCCCGCCGCCGGCCCCGGGCCCGCCGCTTGCGCTCGAGGCAGCGGCTGCCTATGATGGAGCGGCAAGGAGGGCATGCGATGAAGACCATCCTTCTGCTTTCCACCCTGGCCGCAGGGATCCTCGGCGCGGGCTGTGCGCCCGTGGCCATGACCCGCAGCGACGCCGGCACCGCAGCGACCTGCGACACGCGGCAGATGGCGCGGGTCGAATACGCTGCGCAGCGCGCGTACACGGACGTCCACTGGGTCAGCTGCCCGCTGGCGAAGCATCCTTCCGGCTGAATCGGGCGGGGCGGCGCAGTCCCTGCGGTCGCCGGCTGGCGGCGGGCAGCGACGGTTGCCGGCTGCGGCTTTCGCTGCAGCACGACGGCAGGCGGAGCGTGGCGCGGGTAGAATGCGGGCCACCGCATCGAGGAGCCCGCCATGACCCTTCGCAACTTCCGCACCCGCCTCGCTTTCGTCGTCGGCCTCGGCGCCGCATGTTCCGCGCTGGCCCAGCAGCCCGCAGCCCCGGCAGCACCCGCGGCGGACGCCGCGACGCCCAAGCATTCCTGCGTTCACCCCGGCGAGTTCCCGGGCAAGCTCGCCAGCGAGATGCGCCTCAAGAGCTGGCAGAAGGAATTCGTCGCGTACATCGACTGCCTGAAGAAGTTCTACGACGAGCAGCAGGCCGCGGCGAAGCCGCACGTCGACGCCGCCAATGCCGCGGTCGTCGAGTACAACAACGGCGTCAAGGAATACAACGAGACGATGCAGAAGGCGAAGGACAACTGACGCCCTCGTCCGCGCCGCGATCCCGCGCGCCAGAGGCGATGCAGCCGCGGCACGGCAGCTTCGGCGGCGCACCCGGCGCGCTGCGGACGCGATGAGCGGCGTTCCCGCTCACGCGGTCGACGGCGCCCCGGCGGCTGCCGTCGCCGATGCATCGCCGGGACAGATCGCCGAGGTCGTCCTCGAAGGCTTCAATCGCCACTACGCGCTGTTCCGCGACTGCGCCCGCGCCGCCCGCGGGCATTTCGAATCCGCGAACTGGCTGGCGATCGGTCATGTCGGACACGACCGCATCGACTACTACGACCGGCGGGTGGCCGAGACCGTCGAGCGCATCGAGCGCGATTTCCGCTTCCGGCGGCCCGACAGCGGCGGCGACGACGATTTCTGGGCGCGGGTGAAGCGCCATTTCATCGGGCTGCTGGTCGATCACCGCCAACCCGAGTGCGCCGAGACGTTCTTCAACACCGTCTCGTCCAAGCTCCTGCACCGGACGTATTTCCACAACCGCTGCATGTTCGTGCGCCCGGCGGCATCGACCGAGTACCTCGATGCCGATGCCCCTTCCTACCGCAGCTACTACCCGCGGCAACAGGGGCTGCGCAGCGCCCTGATCGACCTGGTGCTCGATCTTGGCCTGTCGACGCCTTTTGCCGATTTCCGCCTCGACCTGATCCACGTGCTGTCGGCGATGCGCCGTCGGCTTCCGCGGCCGTTCGTCGTCGACGCCAATTTCCAGGTCCAGGTCCTGTCGAACCTGCTGTTCCGCAACCAGACCGCCTATGCGGTCGGACGCGTGGTCAACGGCGTCAATACCTGGCCGTTCGTCGTCGCGATCAAGCACGGTCCCGCTTCCCTGCTCTACGTCGACGCGGTGCTCACCGATCCGGCGGAGCTCGCGTTGCTGTTCTCGGCCAACCGCGCGTACTTCCTCGTCGACATGGAGGTGCCTTCGGCCTATGTCGCCTTCCTGCGCTCGATGCTGCCGGACAAGACCGCTGCCGAGCTGTACACGATGATCGGGCTGCAGAAGCACGGCAAGACACTCTTCTACCGCGATTTCCTGCACCACCTGAAGCATTCGACCGACCGCCTGGTCGTCGCTCCCGGCATCCGCGGCCTGGTGATGGCGGTGTTCACGCTGCCGTCGTATCCGTACGTGTTCAAGGTGATCCGCGACCGCATCGCCGCCTCCAAGGACACCGACCGCGCGCGGGTCAAGCAGAAGTACGCGCTGGTCAAGCACCACGACCGCGCAGGAAGGATGACCGACATCCTCGAGTACTCGGACGTCGCATTTCCCCTCGACCGGTTCACGCCCGAGCTGATCGCGGAGCTCGAGGACGCCGCGCCGTCGCAGATCGAGCGCGACGGCGATCACGTGGTCATCCGCCACCTCTACATCGAGCGCCGCCTTGCCCCCCTCAACCTGTTCCTCGCCACCGCCGACGACGGCGGGCGCGTGCGGGCGATCCGCGACTACGGCAATGCGATCAAGGAGCTCGCGGCCGTCAACATCTTCGCGGGCGACCTGCTCTTCAAGAACTTCGGTCTCACCCGCTACGGGCGCATCGTGTTCTACGACTACGACGAGATCGAGTACCTGACCGACTGCAGGTTCCGCAGCATCCCCCCGCTCCCGCCCGACTACGACGAGATGTCGGGCGAAGTCTGGTACCCGGTGGGGCCGCACGACGTCTTCCCCGAGGAATTCGCGACCTTCCTGCTGACCGATCCGCGGGTGCGCGAGGCCTTCATG
>JBLMVY010000385.1:0-4305 GCA_050256935.1 Candidatus Levyibacteriota bacterium
CATGACGGTGGTCGTCGACGAAGGTGACCGCGTCGTCGGCATCTTCACCGACGGCGACCTGCGGCGGGCGCTGTCGCGCGGCGGCGACGTGATGCAAGGCGGCGTCGCCGCCCTGATGACGCGCTCTCCGCGCACGATCGAGCCGGGGCGCCTGGCCGCCGATTCGGTCGTCCTGATGGAAACGCCGCCCAAGGTCATGCAGCTGATCGTCGTCGATGCCCAGGGCAGGCTCCAGGGCGCGCTGCACATGCACGACCTCTTCCGTGCGCAGGTGATCTGATGGCGCGCGATCGCCGCCACCCGCGTAGCCCCTGATGCAGCCCGACGTCATCGAACGCGCGCGCCGCGTGCGCCTACTCACCTGCGACGTCGACGGCGTGCTGACCGACGGGCGCATCTACGTCGACGACCACGGGCACGAGTTCAAGGCGTTCTGCGCCCTCGACGGCGTCGCGGTCAACCTGCTGGCGAAGGCGGGCATCGTCGTCGCATGGATCACCGGCAGCGCGGCGCCGGCGGTGGCGCACCGCGCCCGGCACCTGCGCATCCCCCACCTCGTGCAGGACTCGCACGACAAGCTCTCCGCCTGGGAGCGGCTGCGCGAGGATCTGGGTTTCGATGCGGTGGAATGTGCGCACATCGGGGACGACCTGCCCGACATCCCGCTGCTGGCGGCCTGCGGCCTGGCGGCCACGGTGCCGCACGCGCCGGCGCCGGTGCGCGCGCACGCGCACTACGTCACCTCGCGCGAAGGCGGGACCGGCGCGGTCCGCGAGCTCGCCGACCTGATCCTCGATGCGCAGGCCGCGGCAGCGGCCGGTCGCGTCTGACGCAACGGCGCGCTCGGACGATGGATCGCACCCGCGGCTTCGTGGACCGTCTCGTCGGCTGGTCGCCGATATTGCTGCTCGGCAGCCTCGCCGCGCTCACCTACTGGCTCGATGCGCAGGTGCAGACGCCGTCCGCGCGGGACGATGGCTCGAAACGGCACGACCCGGACCTGTTCCTGCAGGATTTCCGCGCGCAGACCTTCGACGCGCAAGGCCGGCTGCGCGAGGAGCTCTCAGCCAAGCGCGCCGAGCATTTCCCGGACGACGGCAGCTCGGAGCTGGTTTCGCCCAAGCTGATGCTGACCGAGACCGGGCGTCCGACGATGACGATCACCGCCGACCGGGGCACGATCTCGGGCGATCGCGACAGCGGCAGCTTCCAGGGCGCGGTGAAGGTGACGCGCGACGCCGACCCGAATCCCCCCAAGAACGGCCAGCCCAGCGGCCCGGTGACCCTGACCACCGATTCACTCCACGTCCTGGCCAAGGAGCAGCGCGTGGACACCGATGCGCCGGTGACGATCGAGGAGCCGCGTGGAATAATCCGCGGCAAAGGCCTGACGTTCGACAACAAGGCCAGGACCGTCAGCATCAAGTCGCAGGTCAGCGGCAGCTTTCAACCCCAGGAACCGGCCAGGTGATTGATTCCACCGATCGTTCTCACGCCCTGCGCGCGCTCGCCTGGCTGGCGCTGGCGGCAGCGACGGCGTGGCCCCTGGCCGCGAGCGCGGAGAAAGCCGACCGCGACAAGCCGATCAGCTTCTCCGCGGAGCAGCCCGCCCAGGTCGATTTCCAGAAGCGCGAGGGTACGCTGCGCGGCAACGTGGTCATCACCCAGGGAACGCTGACCATCCACGCCGACCGGATCGATTTCAAGCAGAACCCGGACAACTCCCTGTCGGCGACCGCCTGGGGCAACCCGGTCAGCTTTCGGCAGAAGAAGGACGGCGCCGACGAGTACTTCGAAGGCTACGCGCAGCGGGTCGTCTACGACGGGCAGACGCAGACCCTCGAGCTCTTCGACCGCGCGTTGCTGAAGCAGGGCAGCGACGAGATCCGCAGCAACTACGTCTCCTACAATGCCGCGACGGGGATCTTCAAGGCGGAAGGACGGCCCGACCAGCCCGGCGTCGAGGGCCCCGGCCAGCGGGTGCGGGGGGTTTTCCAGCCGCGGTCGGATTCACCGCTGCTGCCCGGACAGGGCCCCGCCAACGGGGGCACCAAGCCCCCGGCCACGCCGCCGGCCGCCCCCGGCAAGGACACGCCACCGCTCACGCTGACGCCGGACACCCGTCCGCCCGCCAAGTGAGCAAGCTCGCGGCAGCGCACCTGCGCAAGCGCTACAAGGCGCGCACCGTCGTCCACGACGTCTCGCTGGAGGTCGCGAGCGGCGAGGTCATCGGCCTCCTCGGCCCGAACGGCGCCGGGAAGACGACCTGCTTCTACATGATCGTCGGGCTGGTCGCGGCCGACGGCGGCGAGATCGCACTCGACGACGAGGACCTGTCCCGGCTCCCGATCCACCGTCGGGCGCGCCGTGGACTGTCGTACCTGCCGCAGGAAGCCTCGATCTTCCGCAAGCTGACCGTCGCGCAGAACGTCCGCGCGATCCTCGAGCTGCAGGGGCTCGACGAGGACACGATGTCGAACCGCCTCGACGCCCTGCTCGAGGACCTGTCGATCTCGCATCTGGCCGACGCCCCGGCCATCTCCCTGTCCGGAGGCGAGCGCCGGCGGGTCGAGATCGCCCGTGCGCTGGCGACGCGCCCCCGCTTCATCCTGCTCGACGAGCCATTCGCCGGGGTCGACCCGATCGCGGTCCTCGACATCCAGAAGATCATCGGCTTCCTCAAGGAGCGCGGGATCGGGGTGCTGATCACCGACCACAACGTGCGCGAGACGCTGGGCATCTGCGACCGGGCCTACATCATCAACGAGGGGCGGGTTCTCGCCTCGGGCGCGCCGGGCGAGATTGTTTATAATGAGGATGTCCGGAAGGTCTATCTGGGCGAGCATTTCCGGCTCTGACGCGCGCGTGGCGGCGGCGGGCCGAGTGGCCCCGTCGATTCCGGACGGAATTCCGCCCATACTGGCGCTGAAAGACTGACGACCCCCGGACGCCGGTGAAGCAAACGCTCCAGCTCAAGTTATCCCAGCATCTCACGCTGACGCCCCAGCTGCAGCAGTCGATCCGGCTGTTGCAGCTGTCGACGCTCGAGCTCAACGCGGAAGTGGAGCGGATGCTCCAGGAGAATCCGCTGCTCGAGCGCGCCGAGGGCGAGGACGAGCCGCTGCCCATCGAAGTGCCGCTGTCCGGCCCCGGCCGCGTCGGCGATGAGCGCGACAGCGTCACCCGGACCAGCGGCGAGGGCGGCGACAGCGACGACGAGACGCGCGGCGCGCGCGACGAGGGCCCCGACAGCGACGATTACCGGGACTACGACGGTGGCGCCGACGGCGACTGGGGTGCGCGCAGCGGATCGGACGACGAGGATTTCCTGCCGCAGCAGATCGCCTCGAACACGCTGCGCGACCACCTGCTCGGGCAGCTGGCGCTGCTCAACCTGCCGTTGCGCGACCGCCAGATCGTCACCGCGCTGATCGACGCCCTCGACGACGACGGCTACCTGGCAACGCCCCTCGAGGAGATCGCGGAGCTGTTCCCCGAGGAGCTCGGGATCGAGCCCGAGGAGCTGTCGATCGCCCTCAAGTACGTCCAGAGCTTCGAGCCCGCGGGCGTCGGCGCGCGGGACTGCGCGGAATGCCTGATGCTGCAGCTCAAGACCCTGCCCGCCGACACGCCGCGCCTCGCCGAGGCGTTCAAGGTCGTCGACGGCAACCTGGCGCTGCTCGCCAACCGCGACTTCACCAAGCTGAAGCGCCTGCTGCACACCGACGATGCGGGGGTGCGCGAGGTGCGCGACCTGATCCGCAGCCTCAATCCCAAGCCCGGCGCCGCGTTCTCAACGGCGGAAGCGAACTACGTCGTTCCGGACGTGATCGTGCGCAAGGTCAAGAACCAGTGGGTCGCGGTGCTCAACGAGGCCGCGATGCCCAAGCTGCGGCTCAACCGCATCTACGCCGACATCCTGACCCGCAACCGCGACAGCTCCAACCAGCAGCTCGCCGCCCAGCTCCAGGAAGCGAAGTGGCTGATCCGCAACGTGCAGCAGCGCTTCGACACCATCCTGCGCGTCGCCCGCGCCATCGTCGAGCGGCAGCGGCGGTTCTTCGAGCATGGCGAGGTCGCGATGCGCCCGATGGTGCTGCGCGAGATCGCCGACATGCTTTCGCTGCACGAATCGACGATCTCGCGCGTCACGACGCAGAAGTTCATGCTGACGCCGCGCGGCACCTTCGAGCTCAAGTACTTCTTCGGCAGCCACGTCGCCACCGACACCGGCGGCGCCGCATCGGCGACCGCGATCCGCGCGCTGATCAAGCAGCTGATCGCCGCGGAGAACGCGCGCACGCC
>JBLMVY010000386.1:0-4274 GCA_050256935.1 Candidatus Levyibacteriota bacterium
AGCGCTGCTCACGCTCGCCGCCATCGTGCCGGCCGGGCGGGCAGCCGCCGCCGGCGACGCGGCGGCGGCTGCCGTGCCCCCCGCGTCCCCCGCCACGACGCCCCTGGTGGCCGCAGCCGCCGACCTGCAGTTCGCGCTGCCCGAGATCGCGGCGGGATTCGCCCGCGAGACCGGGCAGCAGGTCAGGCTGGTGTTCGGCTCGTCGGGAAACTTCCGGCGCCAGATCGAGGAGGGCGCGCCCTTCGAGGTGTTCCTGTCGGCCGATCAGTCGTATGTCGATGCAATCGCGCGCGAAGGGCGCACCGCCGACGCGGGGGTCGTCTACGCCGTGGGCCGGCTGGCGCTGATCGTTCCGCCGGGATCGCCGATCGCCCTCGATCCGCAGCTGCGCGGCGTCGCGCGCGCGCTGGCCGACGGGAGCCTGCGCAGGTTCGCGATCGCCAATCCGGAGCACGCGCCCTACGGTCGCGCCGCGCGCCAGGCGCTCGAGCACGCGGGGCTGTGGCCGGCGATCCAGCCGAAGCTGGTGCTGGGCGAGAACATCAGCCAGACCGCGCAATTCGCCGTCAGCGGGGCCGCGCAGGGCGGCATCGTCGCCTATTCGCTGCTGCGGTCGAAGGCGATGGCGGGGCGCGGCGACTTCGTGGTCCTGCCCGCGTCGCTGTACGATCCCCTGGTGCAGAAGATGGTGCTGATCAAGGGCGCGACCGCGCCGGCGCGCGCGTTCTACCGCTACCTCCAGGGGCCGAAGGCGCGGGCGATCTTCGATCGCTACGGCTTCGAGGCGCCCGGCCCGGACGCGGCGGCACGCTGATGGAATGGCAGGCGCTCGCGCTGTCGCTGAAGCTCGCGTCCTGGACGGTCGCGCTGCTGCTGCCGGCTGCGCTGGCCCTCGCGCGCGTGCTGGCCTGGAGGGATTTCGGCGGACGGCGCCTCGTCGAGGCGGCGCTGGCGCTGCCCCTGGTGCTGCCGCCGACGGTGCTGGGCTACTACCTGCTGTCGGCCTTCGGGGCGGGCTCGCCGCTCGGTCGCGGGTTCGCCGCGATGCTCGGCCATCCGCTGGCGTTCAGCTTCGCCGGGCTGCTCGCGGCCTCGCTGATCTTCAACCTGCCGTTCGCGATCCAGCCGATGCAGCGGGCGTTCGAGGCCATCCCCGCCGACGTGCGCCCGGCGGGCGCGTGCTGCGGCATGAGCCCCTGGCGCATCTTCACCGAGATCGAGCTGCCGCTGGCCTGGCCCGGCATCCTGTCGGCGATCGTGCTGACCTTCGCGCACACGCTGGGGGAGTTCGGGGTCGTGCTGATGGTCGGCGGCAACATTCCCGGCGAGACGCGCACCATCGCCATCGCCATCTACGATCGGGTGCAGGCCTTCGACACCCGGAGCGCGGGGCTGATGGCGGCCGTGCTGCTGGTGCTGTCGCTTTGCGCGATCGTCGTCGCGTACTCGACCAACCGCCGGGGAGGGTCTGCGCGTGGAAGCTGACGGCCGGCTGCGCATCCGCCTGTCGCAGCGCGCGCCGATCCCGCTCGATGCGGCTTTCGATTGCGCCCCGGGGGAGGTGCTGGCGCTGACCGGACCCTCCGGCAGCGGCAAGTCGACGATCCTGCGCTGCATCGCCGGCCTGCACCATCCGCAGGATGGCAGGATCGAATGCGGGGGCGAAATCTGGCTCGACACCGGGGCGCGGACCGGCCTGCCGCCGCAGCGGCGCTCGGTGGGACTGGTGTTCCAGCAGTACGCGCTGTTTCCGCACATGAGCGCGGCCGCGAACGTGGTTGCCGCGCTGGGCCATCGACCACGGGCCACGCGCATGGAGCGTGCCCGCGAGCTCCTGGCGAGCGTCCACCTGTCCGGGCTCGAGCACCGGCGCCCGGCCGAGCTCTCCGGCGGCCAGCAGCAGCGGGTGGCGATGGCGCGGGCGCTGGCGCGCGATCCCAAGGTCCTGCTGCTCGACGAGCCTTTCGCGGCCGTCGACCGCGTGACGCGGCAGAAGCTCTACCGCGAGCTCGCCGAGCTGCGCCGTCAGCTCGCGATGCCCATCGTCCTGGTCACCCACGACCTCGACGAGGCGACGATGCTCGCCGACCGCATGTGCATCCTGCATCGCGGGCGCACGCTGCAGATCGGCGCCCCGCACGACATCCGGACGCGACCCGCCGACGCGCTGGTCGCGCGGCTGGTCGACATGCGCAACGTGTTCGAGGGCATCGTGCGCGTCCAGGACGCGTCCGCGCGCCGCACCTGCATCGACTGGCAGGGCACGACGATCGAGGTCGCGCATGCGCCGCGGTTCCCGGTGGGCAGCCGTGTGGCCTGGACCATCCCGGCGAGCGCCATCGTCCTGCATCGCCGGGACCGCCCGTCGCGGGGCGAGCGCGAGAATCCGGTCGCGGGGACCGTCGTCGAATGCCTGGCGCTGGGCGACGACACCTCGGTCGGGCTGCGTGTCCACGGTCCGGCGGCGCAGCAGCTGACGCTGCGCGTCCCCACCCACGTGGCGAAGCGCAACGGCCTCGCCGTGGGCGTGGCGGCCGGCGTGTCGCTGCTCGCGGACGCGATCCACCTGATGCCCTGGCGCGAAATGGGTCGCGACGCACCGGTCTGACGCGGTCCTGGCCAAGCTGCGGCGTCCGCGAGCGGCCGGGCGCGAATGAGGTACGATGGCCGTCCGCCCCGCGCCCGCAAGCCTGCGATGGATTTCGCCTTCATTCTCGACCCGCTGCCGCTCGTCAAGGCCTACAAGGACAGCACGGTGGCGATGATGCGCGCGCTCGCGGCGCGCGGTCACCGCGTCTACGCGCTCGGGCAGGCCGACCTCTACTGGCGCGACGGCGCGACGCGGGCGACGGCGCGGCCGCTCGACCTGCACCCCGACAACGAGCGCTGGTACACGGCGGGCGAGCGTGAGACGCGGGCGCTCAAGGATTACGCGGCGGTGATGATGCGCAAGGATCCGCCTTTCGACATGGAATACGTCTACTCGACCTACCTGCTCGAGGCGGCGGAGGCGGAAGGGGCGCGGGTGTTCAATCGCCCGCGCGCGATCCGCGACTACAACGAGAAGATGGCGATCGCGCGCTTTCGCGATTTCATCGCCCCGACGCTGGTGACACGCGACGCCGAGGTCATCGACGCCTTCATCGACGAGCACCGCGACGTCATCGTCAAGCCGCTGGACGGCATGGGCGGCACGTCGGTGTTCCGCGTGCGCGACGACGATCCCAACCGCAACGTGATCGTCGAGACGGTGTCGCACGAGGGGGCGCGCACGGTGATGGCGCAGCGCTTCATCCCCGAGATCAGCGACGGCGACAAGCGCATCCTGCTGATCGGCGGTGGGGTCGTCCCGTACTCGCTGGCGCGCATTCCCAAGCCCGGGGAGACCCGCGGCAACCTCGCGGCGGGCGGCCGCGGCGTCGCGCAGCCGCTGTCGGCGCGCGACCGCGAGATCGGCGAGGCGCTGGCCGGGCCGCTGTGGGCCGAGGGCATGCTGGTCGTCGGCATCGACGTCATCGGATCGTTCCTGACCGAGGTCAACGTGACCAGCCCGACCTGCTTCGTCGAGATCACCGAGCAGACCGGCTTCGACGTCGGCGCGATGTTCGCCACGGCGCTGATCGGCGCGTGCTAACATTTTCGCGGCGACGCCCGTCGTCACGACCCACGCCGCCACCCGCATGATCGGAGTCCTCATCGTCGCGCACGGCACGCTGGGCGAAAGCCTGGTGGGTGCGCTGACCCACGTCCTCGGGTCGCGCCCGCCGCAGCTTCGCGTGCTGACCGTCTCGGCCGCCGACGATCCGATGGCCCTGCTGCCGAGGGCGCACGAGGCGGTCGCCGGCCTCGACACCGGCGACGGCGTGGCGGTCTTCTGCGACATCTTCGGCGCCAGCCCCTGCAATCTCGCGATCAAGCTCGCGGTCCCGGGCCGCGTCGAGGTGATCTCCGGGGTCAACCTCCCGATGCTCGTGCGGGCCTTCACCTACCGGACGCGGAGCATGGACACGCTGGTCACCAAGGCCGTCTCCGGCGGGTGCGAAGGCGTGATGCACGTCCCCGCGGCGAGTCGCCATGCAGCAACGCGAAGTTGAGATCATCAACCGGCTCGGCCTGCACGCGCGGGCCTCCGCCAAGCTGACGCAGCTCGCGGCGAGGTTCCAGAGCGAGGTGCAGATCGGCCGCAACGGCCGCAAGGTCAACGCCAAGAGCATCATGGGCGTGATGATGCTGGCCGCGGGCAAGGGCTCGAAGGTGCTGCTCGAGGTCGAGGG
>JBLMVY010000387.1:0-3701 GCA_050256935.1 Candidatus Levyibacteriota bacterium
GACGCCGCCGCCGGGTGTCGCGTAGCTGACCATCAGGTCGTCGAGTCTCGCATAAGGCAGGAAGGCGAAGCGCCGCAGCAGCGCGTCCGCCGCATCGCTTTCGAGATTGACGCCCGACACCAGCAGGGTCCAGCGGCGCGGCGGCAGTCGCTGCAGCTCGGATTTGCGGAACGGTCCGTGCTCCAGCGTGTAGCGTCCGCGCTCCTGCCGGACCAGGCGCGACTCCACGTCGTCGCGCGTGGCGAGCGTGAACAGCGCATCGCGCGTGAGGACGCCCGCAAAGCCGGGGATCGCCCCGCGCACCAGCAGCGCCTCCTTGTGCCAGTGGCGGGCGAGAAACCGGGCCGGGGACAGTCCCCCCAGCAGGGTCCTGGTCGGTGCGGCTGCCATGGGCCGAGTATACCGAGGGTCGGCAGCGGTGCCGGGCGGCTGCGGGAGGCCGGGGAGGTACAATGCCCGAGGTCGCTGCGGTCCCCAGGTTCCTCCCCGCGTATCCCGCCGTCGTCGCCGCCGGGTCGCAGCGCATCGCCCATCGCGTCAGCGACGCACCCCACCAGCCGAAGGGCCCAATGAACGTATTCGCGAACACCGTCGTCACCATCACCTTCAAGCTCTTCGACTCGAACAACCAGCTGATCGAGGAGGCCGACGAGCCGATCGCCTATCTGCACGGCGGCCACTCGGGCATCTTCCCCAAGGTCGAGGAGGCGCTCAACAACAAGGCGGTGGGCGACAGCGTCTCGGTCACGCTCGAGCCCGACGACGCGTTCGGCGACTACGATGCGCAGCTGATGCGCATCGAGCCCCTGGACCAGCTTCCGCCCGACGTCGCCGTCGGCGGCCACCTGGTCGCCGAGCAGGACGGCCACGAGGTCGTCTGGCGCGTCACCAGCATCGCCGAGGGCAAGGCCGTTCTCGACGGCAATCACGAGCTCGCCGGGCAGCGGCTGCGCTTCGACTGCAAGGTGCTCGACGTCCGCCCGGCCACGCCGGACGAAGTCACGCACGGCCACGTGCACGGCGCGCACGGCCACCACCACTAGGCACCCGACGATTCCCCCAGACGACGGCCGCGGCGACGCGGTCGCTACTTCCATGATGCGCTACGACGATCATCCCTCCGGGCGGCATTTCCTGCAGATCCCGGGTCCGACGAACGTTCCCGATCGCGTGCTGCGCGCGATCGACCGCCCGACGATCGATCATCGCGGACCGGAGTTCGCGCGCCTCGGATTGTCGATCCTCGACCGCATCGGGACGGTCTTCGGGACCGCCCGCGATCCGGTCGTCATCTATGCGGGCTCGGGCACCGGCGCCTGGGAGGCGGCGATGGTCAACACGCTGTCGCCGGGCGATCGCATCCTGATGGCCGAGACCGGGCATTTCTCGCTGCTGTGGAAGCGCCTCGCGGAGCGGCTCAGCGTCGTTCCCGAGTTCCTCCCGAGCGACTGGCGCCGCGGCGCCGACCCGGCCGCGATCGGCGCAAGGCTCGCCGAGGACCGCGCGCACGCGATCAAGGCCGTCTGCGTCGTCCACAACGAGACATCGACCGGTGCGGTCAGCGACGTCCTCGCGGTGCGGCGCGCGATCGACGCCGCACGTCATCCGGCGCTGTTGATCGTCGACACCGTGTCCTCGCTGGGCTCGATCGATTACCGCCACGACGAGTGGGGCGTCGATGTCACGATCGCCGGGTCGCAGAAAGGCCTGATGCTTCCCCCCGGACTGTCGTTCAACGCGGTGAGCGCCAAGGCGCGCGAGGCGTCGAAAGCGGCGAAGCTGCCGCATGCCTACTGGGGGTGGGAGGAGATCATCGAGGCGAATCGCAAGGGCTACTGGCCGACGACGCCGGCGACGAACCTGCTCTACGGCCTCGACGCGTCGCTCGACCAGCTCGCCGAGGAAGGCCTGCCCGCGGTGTTCGCTCGCCATGCGCGCCACGGCGCCGCGACGCGTGCGGCGCTTCGCGCCTGGGGCCTCGAGAACCAGTGCGCGGACCCCGCCCAGTACAGCAATTCGCTGACTGCCGTGCGCATGCCCGAGGGTCACGACGCCGACGCTTTCCGCAAGACCGTTCTCGAGCGCTTCGACCTTTCGCTGGGGACGGGCCTGTCGAAGCTCGCCGGCCGCGTGTTCCGCATCGGTCATCTAGGCGATCTCAACGACCTGACGCTGCTCGGCACCCTCGCCGGCGTCGAGATGGGCCTGGCACTTGCAGGCGTTCCCCACTCGCGCGGCGGCGTCGCTGCGGCGATGGCGGTGCTGCAGGCGGCATAGCGTGCTGCGGCCTGCGATGCAGTCGCTCGCCGATGCGCTGGTGCACGCGCATCGCCGTGGCGGCATGCTGCAGGCCAAGGCGATGTCCGCCCCGGAGAGCGACGCCGAGGCTTACGCGGTGCAGGAGGCCGTCGCCGCGGCGCTCGGCTGGTTCGGGAGCGCACGCGCGCCGGCGTGGAAGGTGGGCGCGGCGAGCCGCGACGCGACACCCAGCGCGGCCCCGCTGCCGTCCCGCTTCGTGCGTGCGAGCCCGGCGACCTTCGCGGGCGGAAGCTTCCGCAGCATCGGCATCGAGGGGGAGATCGCGTTTCGGCTGTGCTCGGCGCCGTCGCCCGAGACGATCGCGCGCGACCCTGCGGCGCTGGACGCCGCGATCGGCGAACTTCTCGTGACCATCGAAGTCGTCGAGCCGCGCTACGCCGACGTGGACGCCGCGGGCGCGACCTTGAAGCTCGCCGACCAGGGCCTCAACGGCGCACTGGTCGTCGGCAGCGGCGTGCCCTATCGCGAGGTCGACTGGCGGTCGCTGGTCGCGCAGGTGCGCTGCGACGGCCGGCTGATCAAGGAGACGCGCGACGGCCACCCGCTGGGCGACCTGCGTTTCCTGCTCGCGTGGCTCGCCGGCCATGCCGCCGGACGCGGCCGTGCGCTCGCGGCCGGCGATGTCGTCACGGCGGGGACCTGGACGGGTCTCGTCATGGCCGCGCCGGGGCAGACGATCGACGTCGACTTTCCCGGGATCGGCAGGGCGAGCGCGCGCTTCGAGTAGTCCGCTGCAGCGCGTGATGGGCGGTTGCGGACCTCGGCGCTTCGATGCCGGGTCTGCCGAGCCTGCGTCGTGCTTCAGCCGCGCAGGAGCTTCCTGAGCCCGTAGATCGCTTCCAGCGCGTCGCGCGGCGACAGGGTGTCGGGATCGAGCGCCGCCAGTCGCGCTTCGAGCTCGGTCGGCGGCGCGCACTGCGCAGCGGTCGCATCGGTCGCGCGATCCGCGTTCGGCACCGTCACGCCGGGCACGTCGTCCGCTGCCGCCGCGCCGACCGTTCCAGCCTCCCTTGCGACGGGCATCTGCGCGAACAGGTCGTGCTGCGCATCGTCGCGGGTGTTGAACTTGTCGAGGCGCGCGAAATAGCGCTGCGCCTGCCGCAGCGTGTCGGGCGGAATGCCGGCGAGGCGTGCGACCTGCAGGCCGTAGCTGCGGTTGGCCGCACCGTCCTCGACGTGGTGCAGGAACACGATGCCCGGTCCCTGGCGGCTCCGGGTCTCCACCGCATCGAAATGGACGTTGGCGCAGCCCTCGATCTCCGCGGGCAGCGCGGTCAGCTCGAAGTAGTGGGTGGCGAACAGCGCGAGGCTGCGGTTGTGCTCGGCCAGCCGATGCGCGATCGCCCACGCCAACGCCAGGCCGTCGAAGGTCGACGTGCCGC
>JBLMVY010000388.1:0-12205 GCA_050256935.1 Candidatus Levyibacteriota bacterium
GCCATCCTCGCCAGCGTGGCGGTGGTGATACTCGACAGCATGCAGTCGATGACGGTGCGCTACGGCACCCTGTTCGATGTCCTCGAGTGGGCGTTCACGCTGCTGTTCACCGTCGAGTACCTGCTGCGGCTGGCCTGCGTCCGCCATCCCCTGCGCTATGCGACGAGCTTCTTCGGCATCGTCGATCTCGTGGCCGTCCTTCCGACCTATCTCGCCTTCTTCGTGCCGGAAGTCCACGCGCTGATCGACGTCCGCATGTTGCGCCTGCTGCGCATATTCCGGATCCTCAAGCTCGGCGCCTACGTGTCCGAGTTCGGATACCTGGGCACGGCGCTGCTGGCGAGCCGGCGCAAGATCACTGTGTTCATCGGCTTCGTGCTGGTCACCGTGACGGTACTCGGCACCGTGATGTACGTCGTCGAGGGTCCCCGGAACGGCTTTACCAGCATCCCGGTGTCGATCTATTGGGGCATCACGACGATGACGACCGTCGGCTTCGGAGACATCACGCCCAGGACGGACCTCGGGCGCTTCATCGCGTCGTTCATGATGCTGATGGGATGGGGCATCCTGGCCGTCCCCACCGGCATCGTCACCGCCGAGATGACGGCCCGCCGCATGGGACGGCGCGGCGAGACGCGGACGTGCCCCGACTGCCTGACCGAGGGCCAGGATGCCGACGCGCGCTTCTGCAAGCACTGTGGCAAGCCCCTGCCCGGGCAGGGGATCGACTGAGGGGTGGTCGCGAACGCCTCGAGGGTGCGAACCCCCTATGGGTGGGCACCGTCGGAATTGCCGATCTCCGTCCCCTTGCGCCGGAACGGCACGCGCCGGCTGAAGCTCTCGCTGTCCGACTGGGCACTCCGGGCGGCGAGGTCCGCGGCCGCGGGATAGCCCAGGGGACTCTTGGTCGTCTCGATCTCGAGCAGCTTGCTCCGGTCGTTCACGCGCACGCTGTACCGCCCCATGTTGTAGAGGAGGTACATCACGAAGAGGTTGTCGACGTCCTCGTAATGGTCCTGCTCATTGCGGAAATCGCGCGAGAGAACGGACGGAAAGCGATTCGGCAGGTCCTTGAACGCCACCTTCTCCTCCTCCCGCGGATCGACGTAGGTCGAGCCGTCGTATTTCCTGTAGAGCACCACGTCCATCGTGTAGCCGCGCGCGTTCCATTCCTCGAAGAGCTTCATCGCCATTTCGGTCGGAATGTTGGCGTTGGCGGCGGCGACCACCCTGCGGCCCGACAGGAGCTTCGCGCTCGTGACGTCGAGATCCCGGTACCCGGCGCCGAACTTGAATGCCGCACCGATGGTCTTGGCGCAGTTGAGGCGCAGGTAGTCGTACTTGACCTCGCCGTGGTGGTACTCGGTGTTCCTCGCTCGATGGTGATAGTCGTCGTTGATGCGCCCGAAGTAGGCGGCCAGCGCCTCCTTCTCGCCGGCCGGCACGCCGTAGACGCGCACCCCGACGACGGACCGCTTGTAGATCTCGCCGAAATCCAGGCCGAACGAGGCTGTCTCGCCGAGGGACGAGGTCGTCCCGAACAGGTATTCCTTCTTGGGAACGGCAACCATCAGGTCGTCGGTGTAGAAGCCCTCGGCATGCTTGCGCGACCGGTCGGCATAGAAGTTGGCGGTGTAGACCAGGTCGTCGCCGGGCGCCTGGTCGCGGATGGCCAGGGCCAGATGCCCGGCCGAGCCACCCTTGGACGTCCCGTAGCTGATCAGCAACTCGAGATCGTAGGGATCCTGTCGCAGCACGTTCGCGATCTCGTCGACGTTGGCCGGTTTCGATCCACCCCGGGAACCGAAATCGGCGGCCGTGGCATCGGCGGCGAGCGCCGGCGCGGCCAGGAGACACCCGAGCGCACACCCTAGCGCACAGCAGCATGCCCGCAGGAGCGCAGCTGCCCGCGCCGATCTTCCCCCGGCCGCTCTCGTGATGCCCATTGCCATGTCGCGGGACGGTATGCCTTGCATCGCCGTGGGCTCTTGACGCAGGTCAATGGCGCCTGCCCGGCTGCGCGCGACCATGCCGGCAAAAAGGACCCTCCGATGAGATTCGCGATCCGATTGATCTGCCTCGGCGCCCTGGCGCTTGCCGGTTGCGCCAGCATCGGGCCGCCGACCGTCGTGCGCGACCGCTTCGATTACGTGTCCGCCATTTCGGATTCCTGGAAACGGCAGACGCTTCTGAACCTGCTCAAGGTCCGCTACGCCGACGCGCCGGTGTTCATGGACGTGACTTCGGTGATCAGTGCGTACTCCGCGGATGCCAGCGTCAACGTCGGCGGCCAGGTCGCCCGTCCCGGACGCGGGGACACTTTCGCCAGCGCGGGTGCGACCGGCCAGTACTCGGACAAGCCGACCATCACCTACCAGCCGCTGTCCGGCGACAAGTTCGCCCAGAGCCTGATGGCGCCGATCCCGGTCACGGGAATTCTCTCCCTGATCCAGGCGGGCTACCCGGCGGACCTGGTGCTGCGGATCTGCGTGAACTCCATCAACGGTCTCGAGAACGAGTACGGCGGCGCCGGCAATCCGCGCGCCGGCAGCCCCAAATTCCGCGAGCTGATGACGGCGCTGCGCGAAGCCCAGGCAGCCGGAGGCGCCGGATTCCGGACCAGGACGACCGGGGACCAGCGGAGCGTCGTCATGTTCTTCCGCCCGTCGGAGGACAAGGCGGCGCCGAATCAGGGCAGGATCCGCGAGCTGCTCGGCCTCGATCCGGCAGCGCGCGAGTTTACCGTGGTGTACGGATCGTTCCCGGAGCCCGATGGGCAGATCGCGATCCTGACGCGCTCGATACTGCAGGTGATGATCGACCTCGCCTCCCAGATCGACGTACCCGCGACCGACATCGCCGAAGGTCGCGTCTACGCTCCGCAGCGCACCGCCGAGGAGGAGCAGATGTTCCCGCCGCTGGTGGCGGTTCGCAACGGCGCCTCGCCTCCCGAGGACGCGTATGCGGCCGTCCGATACCGCGACCATTGGTACTGGATCGACGACCGCGACGAGCGATCGAAGCGGACTCTCACCTTCCTGATGCTGATGTTCTCGCTCACCGAGAGCACGCAGACACAGGCCGCGCCGGTGGTGACCATCCCGGCCAGGTGAGCGAACGCGGCCCTTGCATGTTGCAAGGACGCCCGTCTCGAATAGAGTGTCGGTGCTGGGCGCCCGGCTGCCGGGCGCACCCCGCCCACCCATGCCCCGACTCCGCGCGCCCGCATCGTATGTCCTGAGCCACCCCGGCGCCTTCGCGCTCCGGGTCCTGCGCAGCTTCCGCGCCAACCAGGGGTATCTGCTCGCCGGGGCGGTCGCGTACAACACCCTGCTCTCGATACTGCCGCTGCTGATCCTCATCCTCATCGCGCTGGCGCATTTCGTCGAGCAATCGGCGCTGCTGGCAACGCTCGGCCACTACCTCGAATGGCTCCTGCCCGGACAGTCGCAGGCGATCATGGCCGAGCTCGCGCTTTTCTTCGAGCACCGGCGCGTCATCGGCTGGGTGCTGGTCGCCACCCTCCTGTTCTTCAGCTCGCTCGCCTTCACGGTGCTCGAAAACGCGATGTCGGTGATCTTCTACCATCGCGTGAAGGTCAGGCGGAGGTCCCTCCTCGTCTCGGTTCTGATCCCGTTCATCTGGATCCTGTTCCTCGGCCTCGGCGCCCTGATCGTGACCTTCGTGTCCGGCGCGCTGCAGGCGATGAGCCGTGAGAGCATCGATTTCCTCGGCCGCAGCTGGTCGCTGGTCGGCGTATCCGGATTGCTGCTCTATCTGATCGGCGTGGCCGGCGAGATCATCGTGCTGACGTCGATCTACATGGTGATGCCGGCAGGGCGCCCATCGTGGCGCCACGCGCTGATCGGCGGCGTCACCGCCGCGCTGCTGTGGGAGATCACCCGCCATGTCCTCGTCTGGTATTTCGCGACCATCTCGCAGGTCAGGATCGTCTACGGATCGCTGACCACGGCGATCGTCGTGCTGCTGAGCCTCGAGATCGCAGCGCTGGTACTCCTGCTGGGAGCGCAGGTGATCGCCGAGTACGAGCGGATCGGCCACGGCAAGGCCCGCGCCGCGCCGATGCCGCTGCGGACAGACTAGGCGTTCTGCGCCCGCTTGCCGATCCCCGGGTGGCTGGACGGGCGCCGCCGCGCGCATTAATGTTCCCGTGGTGAGCCAATCCGATCTCCATGACGGGCAAGCGCCGGCTGCCGCCGACGGTCAGGCGGCCATCGTCCTGTCCCCGCTGACGCTCTCCGACCCCCTGCGCTGGCTTGCGCTGGGCTGGCGGGACTTCCGCCGCTGCCCGCTGATCGGCGGGTTCTACGGCGCCTGCTTCATGATCATGGGTTGGGTGCTGATGGCGGTCTACGAGACCGCCCCGGCCTACGTGATGGCCCTGTCCGCCGGCTTCCTGCTGATGGGGCCGTTCCTGTGCCTGGGCCTCTACCGCGCCAGCCAGCATCTGGAGCGCGGCGAGAAGCCGGATCTGGGCGACTCGCTGTTCGCTTTCGAGGCCAAGGCCGGCACGCTCGGCATCTTCGGGCTCGTGCTGCTGGTGCTCGAGCTGCTGTGGGCCCGGGCGACGCTGGTGATCTTCGCGCTCAGCTTCGACGGCATGCCGGACCTGCGCGGTTCGCTGCTGGCCCTGGCGAGCCCCGCCAACCTCGGCTTCACGATCGCGTGGATCGCCGTGGGTGCGGTCTTCGCGGGGATCATCTTCTCGATCAGCGTGGTGTCGATCCCGATGATCCTCGACCGCCAGATCGACGCCATCACGGCTGGCCTGACCAGCCTGCGCGTCGTCCTCACCCATACCCTGGTGATGCTTCTGTGGGGCGCGATGATCACCGTAATGGTCGTGCTGGCGATGCTGCCCTGGTTCGCCGGACTGCCGATCGTCGGGCCGGTGGTCGGCTATGCGTCGTGGCACGCCTACCGGGCCGCCGTCGCGAGCCCGACTGCGGCTGCGGCCCCGCTGCGGGAGTTGCCGGCCCAGGCGTGACGACGTCGCCGGCCGCACGGGCGCCCACCGCGGCTTGCTTGATCTTTCGCAACACTTCCACCTCGGGCCCTGGGCTATCGTGATGCCGCCGGAGCGAGGCGTCTCCGGCACGCCGCGGCGCGGGCAACCTCGCTCGCGCGACCTGCCGATCCTGCAAGGAGGCACGATGCTCACGATCCGACTCTTCCTGATGGCATCCGTTGCCATGGCGCTCGGGATGCCGATCCCTGCCGCTGCGGCCGAGAAGATGCTGAACAGCTTCACGTCGCTGTCGACCGCAGGCGCGCAGGAGGCGGCGCAGGCCGCGCTGACTCGCTGCCAGAAGGACGGCTACACGGTCGCCGTCGCGGTGGTCGACCGCGGGGGCCAGCCGCTGGTGATGCTGCGCGACCCCCTGGCAGGGGCGCATACGTCCCAGACCGCGATCAACAAGGCCGCGACCGCGGTGAGCTTCCGCACCGACACCAGCGAGCTTGCCGCGACCTCGCAGGCAGGCAAGCCTTCCAGCGGCATCCGACAGCTGCCGAACGTCGTCGCCGTCGGCGGCGGTGTCGTCATCCAGGCCAAGGGGTCCATCGTCGGCGGCATCGGTGTATCCGGTTCGCCAAGCGGCGACAGCGATGACGCCTGCGCCAAAGCCGGAATCGCGGCGATCAATGACGCGATCGAGCTCGAATAGCTGGCCGAACTCGGCGCGGGCCTGCGCCCTGGGCATCGGGACGGTCGCGCTGGCTTTCGCATCGGTCGCCGACGCGGCCGTCTACAAGTGCACGTCCGCCAGCGGCGCGGTCACCTATCAGGATTTCCTCTGCAGCGGCGGCGCGGTCGTGGAGATCCGGACCGGCAAGCCCGATCCGACGGCGATCGAGCGCCTCGACCGGGCGAATGCCGACTTCGACCGCCGTGCGGCCGCGCGCGCCCAGAACGAAGAGAGCGCGGCGCTGCGGCGCGAGGAGCTCGACCTGCGCCGCCGTGAGCTCGAGGCGGCGCAAGGCGCCGCCGCCGAGCCACCGCCTGCCGCGACCTACGTTCCCGCCTACGCCTATCCCGGCTATGGCTATCCTGGCTACGGCCGCCCCGGCCATCGGCCTCCATCCCCGCCCGCGAAGCGCCACGCCAGCCGCGCCGCATCGGTCGTCCCCAACGGACACGCGTCACCAACCCACGTCCCACGACGGGATCCGGGCGAACCGATCCACGAGAAAGTCGATCAGCGCCCGCACCCGCGATGAAAGCGTGCGGTTGGGCAGGTAGACGAGGTAGATGGCGCTCTCGGGCATGACCTGGAACTGACGCAGCAACGGCACCAGGCGCCCTTCCCGCATGTCCTCCCCGACCATGTAACGCGGAAGCATCCCGATTCCCAGACCGGCGACAACCGCCGCGCGAACCGCGTCCATGTCGTCGGTTTCGAGGCCACCCGCGACGGCGACCTGCCATTTCCGCCCGTCCCGACGGAACGTCCACACGCCTTTGGGCGCAAGCGCCGGAAAGATGACGCATTCGTGCCTGCGCAGGTCGTCGATCCGGCGCGGCGCGCCCTGCTGCTCGACGTATGCCGGCGAGGCGCACAGCACCGCACGGTTGACGGCCAGCTTGCGCGCCACCAGGTTCGGCGACGGATGCGCCGACACCCGAATGCCGAGGTCGAATCCCTCGTCGCCCAGGTCGAACGTGCGGTTGCTGCACGAGAGCTTGACCTGGATCTTCGGATAGCGCTGACGAAAGTCGGCGAACGCGGACAGCAGGTGCCGCACCGCGAACGCCGGAACAGCCGTCACCCTCACCAAGCCGGCCGGTTCGGACTGGGTTCGCGTCACCTGCTGCTCGGCCAGCTCGGCTTCCTGCACGATGCGGGCGCAGTGTTCGTAGAACAGGGCACCGGCCTCGGTCAGGCCGAGCTTGCGCGTGGACCGGTTCAGCAGCTTCACCGACAGCGACCGCTCAAGCGCGCTGACATGGCGGCTCGCCAGCGACTTCGACATGCCGAGCCTGTCCGCGGCGGCGGAGAAGCTCTTCGCCTCCACGACCTGCGCGAACACGCGCATCCCGTTCAGTCGGTCCTTCATTAGTAATGCTATTGCAACAATGATTTGCAGTTAACACCATTTATGACGATTCTGCAATCCAATAGAGTGTGATCGCAGATGCATGAAGTGCGGTCCGCCGGAACACGGCCGAAGCGCCATGGTGGACACGTCGAAACCACAACCGAGGAGAGCATCATGGATCGTCAGGTCGTGAAGGTCGGACAGATCGAGATTCGCTATCTCGTCGATGGCGCGAAGACGGGTGGGCTGGGCGTGTTCGAGATGAAGGTTCCGGCCGGCGCCCACGTGCCCCCGCCGCACAGCCACTCCAACAACGAGGAATGCGTCTACGTGCTCGAGGGTGTGCTGAGGTATTCGGTCGATGACGAGACCCGCGACCTGAAGCCCGGCGACTGGATGTCGACGCCGCGCGGGTCGGTGCACCAGTTCAGCAATCCGGGTTCAGCGACCGTGCGCACCCTCGTGATGCTCACCCCGGACATCGGCGAGCAGTACTTTCTCGACGTCGGTGCGGTGGCGAACGCCGGGGGCCCGCCCGATCGGGCGAAGCTCATCGAAGTCATGACCCGGTACGGGTTGGTCCCCGCCGTGCCGGCGCAGCGCCCGGCCCCCTAGCGGCCACCCGCGACGTCGAGCACTGCACCCGTGCAGTACGAGGCCTCGTCGGAGAGCAGCCAGAGAATCGCCCGGGCGACCTCCTCGGGCTGTCCGCCGCGCAGCATGGGGACGGCCGACTTGACGCGATCGACGCGTCCGGGCTCGCCGCCGGCGGCATGGATGTCGGTGTAGATCACCCCCGGGCGCACGGCATTGACCCGGATGCCCTCGGCGGCGACCTCCTTCGCCAGTCCGATGGTGAAGGTGTCGATCGCGCCCTTGGACGCCGCATAGTCGACATACTCGTTCGGCGCACCGAGGCGCGCCGCCGCCGAGGAGACGTTGACGATCGCACCGCCGCTGCCGCCGCGGCGGGTCGACATCCGGCGCAGGGCTTCACGCGCGCAGAGGAAGCTTCCGGTGACGTTGGTCGCCAGCACGCGTGCGAGCCGGCCGGCGTCCATGTCCTCCACGCGCATGTGACGCTCGAGGATGCCCGCGTTGTTGACGAGCGCCGACACCCTTCCCCAAGCTGCGTCGACGCGCTCGAAGAGGCGCACGACGTCGGCTTCGACACCGACATCCGCCGCCACGGCCATCGCCCTGCCACCCGCGCCGGTGATCGAATCGACGATGGTTTCGGCGGCGGCGGCGTTGCGCAGATAGCTGATGCATACCGCGTAGCCATCCCCGGCGGCGGCACGCGCGGTCGCCGCACCGATCCCGCGGCTTCCGCCGGTGACGATCATGATCCTGTCCAACGGGGGTCCTCCCTGATTGCCGAGTCGATCGCGCTCGCCGGCGCGCAGGCGGACGGCGCGAATTCTCCGAACCTAAGGCCCGCGCCTGCCCCGAGTCAACCGCCGCTGGAGCAGCGATGCACCAAGGGCCCGTGCAGGCATTGGCTTGCATGGCACCTCGCCGCATGGCGCACGTCGGGACCGCAGATTCGGCTTGACCCTCGGCGCCGGGTAGCGGAATACTCCGCCGAACCCGTCCCTCGCTACCCAGCCATGACGGATCGCCGTACCAGGGTCAGGGGCGTGTTCGTCGAATCCAACCCCGCCTTCCCGGCCGAACTCGAGCTTCTGACGCCCGCGGTGGGCAGCCGCTGGCCGGGCTGGTCGTGCCCGATCACCGGCCGCCTTCGGCTGCGGGCGCAGGGCGACGCGATCAAGTCGGTCAGGGTCGGCACGGTTTCCACCATCATCGACGAATTCCCCGTCGAGCACCCATCCGGTGACGCCGTGCACCGCTTCGGGGGCCTGGTCAGCACCGTCGGGTTTCCGCCGCGCGGCGCGATCCATCTCAACGTACTGCTTGGAAGCGGCGCGAGCTTCGACGCATGCAGGATCGAGGTCGATTGCGAGACCCCGCGCCCGGCATCGACGCGATTCTCGCCGATCCTGGTCAACGCCCTGCCCCGATCGGGCACGACCTGGTTCGTGTCGCTGCTGTCGGAGCACCCGGGGATGCTGGCCTATCCCCAGTACCCGTTCGAGGTTCGCCACTCCGTCTACGCGATGAGCCTGCTGAGGACACTGACGAACCCGTACAGCGATCCCGCCGAGCGTCGCGAGCTGCGCCTCCTGGTCGATCGCAATCTCGTCGGCGGCAGCCCCTATTACACCGGCTTCCTGCAGGATCTCGTTCCCTGGTACGCGACGACGTACGGCGAGGAGGTCATGGCGTTCGTGCGCGGATCCGTGGAGGCGTTCTACCGCCATGTCCGGACACGGGGTGGCTGGGGCAAGCGCCGCGCGAGGCACTTTGTCGAGAAATTCCCCGGTCGCCTCCCTGCGCTCGCGATGCGCTGGATCTTTCCGGCAGTGCGGGAGATCTACCTGGTCCGCAATCCCTTCGACGTCATGGCGTCGATCTTCCGCTTCAACCAGCGGCGTGGCTACCCCGACTTCGGCGAGGAGGTCCACGGACGGTCCGAAGCGCTGTTCCGCCACGTCGCGCTCGCCAACCGCGAGGAGCTGGCGTTCTTCGAGGAGCGCTGCCGCGACGGCAGCGGCACGATCGTCCGCTACGAGGACCTCCGCGCGGACACGCCCGGCACCCTGCGCGCGATCCTGAAGTGGCTCGGAGTCGACCATTCCGACCGCGTCATCCGGTCGATGATCGACGGGGCGGACCGCCGGCATTTCCCCGAACACGTGACGAACCGGTCACCTTCGGCGGCGGCGGCGGCCGCGGCCGCCGCCCCGGCCCAGAGCTCCCCGCTCGCGCCGCACGAGGAGGATTGGATCCGCGAATGTTTCGCCGACTTGCTGGAGCGGTTCTACCCGCAGCGGTAGTGCCGGGGGCGGAAGCCGCGACGATCCTTCACGCAGGAGAAGCGCCATGCCGACCAGCCTGCAGACCTTGCGGCAGTACCGTGCCGCGCATGCCGATGACCCCGAGTCGCAGCGCGTGTGGCTCTTCCATTCCCACACCTACTTCGACCACGCCGACCCCGAGAGCGTGGCCCAGGCGCGCGCTTTCATGAACCTGATCGAGGACACGTTCGCCGCGACCGCGCACGTCCGGGTCTCGTCGTTCATTCCAGCCCCGATCGGGCCGCATCCTTGCGGCAGCTTCGAGGTCCTCTTCACCCGCGAGGTGTTTGTGGACTACGTGTCGTGGCTGATGTTCGCCCGGCCGACCGGCCTCGACATCCTCGTTCATCCCCTGACGCGGTCGCAGACGCTCGATCACACCAACCGCGCGCTCTGGCTGGGGACGCCGCACGCGCTCGACCGGGCGATGCTCGAACGCGTGGACGCCGAGCTCCTCGTCTCGGGCCGGAGCGAGGAGTCGATCATCGAGGGGACGAAGCAGCACCGGGTAATGGCCAGGACCGTTTCGTGACCCTGGCGGGCGCAGTCTGACGGAATTTCGCGATCGCGGATGGCTGCGTGCGAAGGCGCGCTGCCACAAGCCGTCAGCGCGACCCCCGAACCTGCGGCACGCCCGGGTCAAAGCGCCGAGCACGTGCCCGGCAGGAGCCCACCCGCTGCGTCGCGTCGGGTCCGTCCATCGTGGCTGGACCGATTCGTGCATAGGGCTTCCCGGTCGACGATGGCGCACCCCGGTTCGTGCGCCCCGTGCCGTCGATCGACGACCTCCAGTTCCGCAGCCAGGACCCCAATGTCGAACGTAAGCGACGAGCAAGCCCGCGCTCACATGCACAAGCTGCTGGCCGCCATGCATGGCGCCGGCGGCTCCGACCTGTTCATTGCAAGCGATTTCCCGCCCAGCATCAAGGCGCACGGAAGCATGCAGCCGCTGACTGCGCAGAAGCTCTCGGGGGACATCACCCGCACCCTCGCCCACGCGCTGATGAACGAGCGCCAGCGCGAGGAGTTCGCCAGGGATCTCGAGTGCAACTTCGCGATCTCGGTGCCCGGCCTGTCCCGCTTCCGCGTGAACGTCTTCGTTCAGCAGCAGCAGGTCGGCATGGTCATCCGGACCATCGCCTCCGAGATTCCCACGATCGAGAAGCTCGGCCTGCCGGACACCCTGAACGACATCGTCATGACCAAGCGCGGACTGGTGCTGGTCGTGGGTGCGACGGGTTCCGGGAAATCCACTTCGCTCGCCGCGATGATCGACCATCGCAATTCCACGTCGTCCGGTCACATCATCACCATCGAGGATCCGATCGAGTACGTGCACCGCTCGAAGAGCTCGCTGGTGACCCACCGGGAGGTCGGCGTGGACACGCACTCGTGGCACGAGGCGTTGAAGAACACGCTGCGCCAGGCCCCGGACGTCATCCTCATCGGCGAGATCCGCGACGCGGAGACCATGGAGCACGCCATCACCTTCGCCGAGACCGGGCATCTGTGCCTGGGCACCCTGCACGCCAACAACGCGAACCAGACGCTCGACCGCATCATCAACTTCTTCCCCGAAGAGCGGCGAAACCAGCTGCTGATGGACCTGTCCGCGAACCTGCGCGCCATCATCTCGCAGCGGCTGGTCCGCACCTCGGACGGGGTGGGACGCAAGGCAGCCATCGAGATCCTGATCAATACGCCGACGATCGCGGATCGCATCTTCAAGGGTGAATTCCACGAGCTCAAGGCGATCATGTCCAAGTCGCGCGAACTCGGCATGCGGACGTTCGACTGGGCGCTGTTCGAGCTCTACAACGACGGTCACATCAGCTACGAGGAAGCGATCCGCAACGCGGACTCCGCCAACGAGCTTCGCCTCAACATCAAGCTCAAGAGCCCGCGCGGCGAGCCCGCGTCGGCCGGGCCCGCCCTTTCGATGCAGGAAGAACCGAGCGCCGAGGAGCTCGAGCGGCAGAGGCAGCAGGAGATGCGCAGGCAGGAGGAGAGGAAGCGACAGCTCGAGCAGGAGCGCCTGGCGCAGCTGCACGAGGAGCAGAAGCTGCAGATGCAGAAGAGGCGCGAGCTCGAGGAGCAGCAGCTGCAGGCGCTTCGGGCGCAGAGCAAGCCGCCGCAGGGGCAGCCGGCGTAACGAGGAGCGCCTCACCCCCGACCCGCGGCCCCGCTGCACGGGCCGCGGCGGCGGCTGCGGTGGAAAGGCG